>DAITAE010000562.1:0-3306 GCA_036824445.1 Streptosporangiaceae bacterium
GCGCTGGTCGGGCCGAGCGGGGCCGGCAAGACCACCATCAGCTACCTGATCCCGCGGCTGTACGACGTCACCGGCGGCTCGGTCCAGATCGACGGTGCCGACGTGCGGCACGTCCGCCAGGCATCGCTGGCCGCCGCCATCGGCTTCGTGACCCAGGAGAGCTACCTCTTCCACGACAGCATCCTGGCCAACATCCGTTACGGCCGCCCCGCCGCCTCCACGGCGGAGGTCGAAGAAGCCGCCCGCGCGGCGTACATCCACGAGCGGATCACCGAGTTCCCCGACGGCTACGACACGATCGTGGGCGAGCGGGGCTACCGCCTGTCCGGCGGCGAGAAACAGCGCCTAGCCATCGCGCGGGTCCTGCTGCACGACCCCCGCATCCTGATCCTGGACGAGGCGACCTCGGCACTCGACACCGCAAGCGAGCGGCAGGTCCAGAAGGCCCTCGATGCCCTCATGGGATCCCGGACCACCATCGCCATCGCCCACCGCCTGTCCACCATCATCAACGCCGACGTCATCAACGTCATCGACGCCGGACGCGTGGTCGAATCCGGCACCCACCGCTCCCTGCTGGGCCAAGATGGCGTGTACGCGTCGCTGTACCAGGACCAGTTCGAAGGCGGCAAGGTCCAATGGCAGTGCACCGGCGGCGACATCATGACCGACGGCACCATCCGGCAGCGGCAACCACAGCCCGCGTAGCAGCCAGGCCGCACCGCCCGCTTTTGAGGCCGCCTATGTGAGTGCTTCGACGCAGGCGCGCAGTTGTTGCCACGAGCCGTCGGCAGTCAGCCGGGCTGAGCTCGCGGTGCGGAGCATTCACTGATCACGGCACCTCCGCCGGCGCGCCGCCGTCGGCCTGGGCGCCGGAGTCGTCCCTGTGCTTTTGCCCCAGGTGCTGATGACGTGTCGGCTAGCAGAGCCGACAGGGACGGGCTGCCGCGGCGAGGGCGGTTCGGTCCTCATACTGCTGCTCAGTCCCGGGATGCGGTGCCGGGGGCTGCGGTGCCGCGGGCTGCGGTGCCGCCTGTTGCGGCGCGGGCACGGTACCGGACAGGTCCTGGCGGCGGACCCGGATGGTGGCGATCGCGATGAGCATGGCGAGCAGCGCGATCCCCGCGGCGACAACGAACGCGCGGGAAAAGCCGGCCGTCAGGGCATGATCGTAGATGGACGCAGGTGGGGGGGTGCCCGGCTTAGGCAGTGGCTGGCCCGTCTTCGCGGCGGCCGCCGCGTGCGCGGCCTGGGTCCGGAGGCTGTCCGCGACGGTTGTCCAGGCGACGGTGCCGAGCAGTGCCAGCCCGATCGCGCCGCCGACCTGCTGGGCGGCGTTGAGCACGCTGGAGGCGACACCGGAGTCCTGCTCGGCCACGTTGTGCAGGGCGACCAGGGCCAGCGGGACGAACACCAGGCCGAGCCCGCACGAGCTCACGAGCATCGGGGGGAGTAGCTGGCCGGGGTAGCCGGCGTGTTCAGTCAGGGTGGAAAACCAGAACGTCCCGCCCGCGACCGCGGCGGCGCCGGCCACGATCAGCGGCCGTGGGCCGATCCGCGGCACCAGCTGCGAGGCCAGCGCGGAGGCGATCACTACCCCGACGGCGAACGGCAAGAAGGCGATGCCCGCCCGGATCGCGCTGTAGCCGAGGACGTTCTGTATGAACAGGGTGAGGAAGAAGAACACGCCGAATAGCCCGGTGGCGATGCACAGCATGATCAGGTAGGCACCCGACCTGCTACGGTCGGCCAGTAGCCGCATCGGGAGCAGCGGGCGCGAGCTGCGCCTTTCGATCAGCACGAACGAGACGAGAAGCACCACGGACACGGCCAGTGACACCAGCACCTGCGCGTCGCCCCAATGCGTTACCCCGTCGGGCCCGGTGGCGGCCTTGGACAGGCCGTAGACCAAGAGCGCGACGCCGCCGGTGCCGGTGACCGCGCCGGCCACGTCGATCCGGCCCGGTCGGCGGGGCGATTCGGCCAGCACCCGCGGCGCTGCGGCCGCCACCACGATCCCGATCGGGACGTTGACGAACAGGACCCACCGCCAAGAGAGGTAGGTGGTCAGTATGCCCCCCAGCAGCAGGCCCGTCGCGCTGCCGGCGCCGGCCATCGCCGCGTAGACACCAAACGCCCTGTTACGCGGCGCGCCTTCGGGAAAGTTGGTGGTGATGAGCGCCAGCGCGGTCGGCGCGATCACCGCGCCGCCGACTCCCTGGACCGCCCTCGCGGTAAGCAGCCACCATTCGCTGGTGGCGAACCCGCCCAGCAGCGATGCCGCCGAGAACAGCAGCAGCCCGAAGACGAACACCCGCCGCCGGCCCAGGATGTCACCGGCGCGGCCGCCGAGCAGCAGCAGGCCGCCGAAGGTGACCGCGTAGGCGTTCACCACCCACTCCAGGCCACTGCCGGAAAAGCCAAGCGCACGCTCGATATGCGGGAGGGCAACGTTCACGATCGTCGCGTCGAGCACGACCATGAGCTGGGCGGTGGCGATGACCACCAGAGCCAGGCCGAGGCGGCGGCTGCCGCCGTCGGCCGTGGCGGGCGGTGAGGCCACACGCCGGGTTTCGGATTGCGCCGACCCGGTGGTGGGCGCGTAGCCGGGCAGGTCGGGGGCGCTGCCCGCGCCAGAGGCTGGCGAGGTCACGGGTACCTCCCTTGGATCTCGGAGCACGTCCCTGGCGGCCGTGCGAGCTTTAGCGACGGGCCCAGGCTTGCCGCCAGCCAGGTGAGAGGCCGTCACCGGATCACGGTGAATCACGCCGCGGCCCGGCTCATCGGCCGCCACGCCCCAGACCGGGCTGGCGCTGGCACACGGCTACGACACCGCGTTCTGGTGGACCGCCGGCATCTTCGCCGGCGGCGCCGTCATCGCCGGAGCCCCGCTCCGCCCGGGCCGCTGGATCAGCTGGGCACGCCCTCCAGGCACATGACGGGGTGTCAACCGCACAAGCCACGGCAGGCCCCGCCCGTCCGGCATGACCCGCTGGCCGGAACCAGCACATGCACGGCTGTCCGCAGAGGATCGGTTCTGCGGTGCTCCGGTTGCGCGAATCACCGTGATCCGGTGACGCCTCCTCACCTGCCTGGCGGCAAGCCTGGTACTGGCCCGCCTTCCGGCAGGAATTTTCAGCAGCGGGTGACGTGGGCGGGCCTGCCCGGGAGCGCTGCCAAACCAATCCCCTAGTGAAGGGAGATCTTCGGTGAGCACCGAACAGCGGGAGAACCTCGACGCAATCTTGCGGCAGAACGCTTTCCCGTTCGACAGCGACGTCAGCGAGCAGCGGCGGCTGCTCAAGG
>DAITAE010000065.1:0-4794 GCA_036824445.1 Streptosporangiaceae bacterium
ACGAGGAGTTGACCTGCCGCCCCTCCCAGGCCAGCGCGTGCAGGGACCCGAGCACGCGGTCGAACGGGCCCGCCGCCAGCACCGCGCCCAGGCTGCCCGCGAACAGGTGCGGTTCCCCGGCCTCCACCCCGGACAGGATGCGCAACGAGGGGAACCGGTGACGGCACTCCTCGATGCTGGCCAGGTAGCCGGTGACGTCCAGCGGCCGCGTCGCGTCCCACCAGCCGGGCTTGATCCCGCTCGCGGCGATCGCGTCGCCGGGCCCATAGTTCGTGAAGTCCAGGTGCTCGGTAAAGGCCACAGCCGGGACACCCAGGTCCAGCGCCCGCTGGCACTCATCCACCATCGACACGCGCCCGAACGTGTCGTAGGACCACTGCGAGTGAACATGGTTGTCGGCGGGCAGCACAGGCGGCACCCAGCGAGTATCCCAGCAGCGCCTCACCCGGGCGGGCAGCCCCCATCGGACCGCATTCGCGGGCCGGGCGGATGGTGGGATGGTGGGGCCGGTGGGATTTGAACCCACACTGTAACGACCCTAAATCGTTCGCCTCCTGCCGTTGGGCTACGGCCCCTTCTTGTTTCGCAGTGCCGATCCCGGTCAGATACCGAGTTCCTGCCGCAGCCTGGCGACGTGGCCGGTGGCCTTCACGTTGTAGTAGGCCCTGGTCACAACGCCGCTGGGGTCGATCACGAACGTGGACCTGAGCACACCCGTCGTCGTCTTGCCGTAGAGCTTCTTCTCCCCGTACGCGCCGTACGCCTTCTCCACCTGGTGATCCGGGTCGGACAGCAACGGGAAGGTCAGGTGGTCGCGGTCGCGGAACTTGGCCAGCTTGGCCGGCCCGTCGGGCGAGATGCCGACCACCGTGACCCCGGCGGCGGCGAGGGAACTCAGGCTGTCACGGAAGTCGCACGCTTCGGTGGTGCAGCCGGGCGTCATCGCCGCAGGATAGAAATAGACGATCACCTGCTTGCCGCGCAGGGACGACAGGCTCAGTGGCTTGCCGTCGGCGTCGGGCAATGTGAAGTCCGGCGCCGTGTCCCCCGGCGCCAGCCTGCGCTCACTCACGCGCGCTCCTCTCGGGTGCCCGCTCGCCGGTGGCCCCGTGCCGCCGACGGCTGCGGACGCACCCCACCGTACCGGCCACCGGCCTCAGGCGCCGCCGATGGCACCGGCGGGCGCTGGGCCATCGGCCGGGCGATGCCTCGCCGCCATCCCGGCGCTGCGGGCGGGCGGCGGTGGCCGGCCGGCAGCCGCTACCCGGCCAGCGATGTGGCGATGACGGGCGCCAGCGCGCGCAGCGCCCGCCCGCGGTGGCTGATCTTGTCCTTCTCCTCCGGGCTCATCTGTGCGGTGGTCAGCTCGTAGCCGTCCGGGACGAAGATGGGGTCGTACCCGAAGCCATTGGTGCCGCGCGGGGAGTCGGTCAGCCGGCCGTGTACCACGCCCTCGGTCACGTGCTCCGTCCCCGACGGCAGCACCAGCGCCGCCGCGCACACGAACCGCGCCCCCCGCTCAGTGGCTGGCACGTCCGCGATCTGTGCGAGCAGCAGCCGCAGGTTCGCCTCGTCATCCCCGTGCCGCCCGGACCAGCGGGCCGACAGCACACCGGGCATCCCGTTCAGCGCGTCCACGCACAGCCCGGAGTCGTCGGCAACCGCCGGGAGCCCGGCGAACGAGGTCACCGCCCGGGCCTTGAGCAGTGCGTTCTCCGCGAAGGTACGGCCGGTCTCGGCCACCTTGGGCATGCCGGGAACGTCGCCGAGATCGGTTACCGCCGCGCTTACCCCGGAGGCGGCCAGGATCCGCCGCAACTCGGCGAGCTTGCCGGGATTCCGGGTCGCGAGAATGAGCCTGGCCGCGCCGCCGGGCGACCTCATCGGCCGAGCGCGCCAGCCTGCAACCGCGTGAGCTCCGCACAGCCCGCCACGCCCAAGTCCAGCAGCCGGCCGAGCAGTTCGCGGCCAAACGGCTCCCGCTCGGCCGTTCCCTGTATCTCCACAAAGCGGCCGTCGCCGGTGCATACCACGTTCATGTCCGTCTCGGCGGCGACATCCTCGGAGTAGCACAGGTCGAGCAGGGGCTCGCCGTCCACGATCCCGACGCTGACCGCGGCCACCGAGGTGACCAGCGGGTCGCCCTTGGTCCTCTTGCGGCCCTGCAGCCAGCCGACGGCGTCGGCGAGCGCGACGTACCCGCCGGTGATCGCGGCGGTGCGCGTGCCGCCGTCGGCCTGCAGGACGTCACAGTCGATGATGATCGTGTTCTCGCCCAGCACCTTGGCGTCCACGCAGGCGCGCAGCGACCGGCCGACCAGCCGGGAGATCTCCTGCGTGCGGCCGCCCAGCCGCCCCCTGACGGACTCGCGGTCACCGCGGGTATTGGTTGCGCGCGGCAGCATCGCGTACTCGGCGGTGACCCAGCCCAGCCCGCTGCCGCGCCGCCATCTCGGTACCTCCTCAGTGGCGCTGGCGGCGCACAGCACGCGGGTGGCACCGAACTCGACCAGGACCGACCCCTCGGCGTGCTCCAGCCACCCGCGGGTCATCCGTATCTCGCGCAACTGGTCGGGGCTGCGCCCATCGGCTCGTGACATGCCGAAAGCCTAGTGGCAGCCGGCGCGGTCCGGTGCTCCTGATTCGATCCACCGGTAGACCCGGCGGACTCCCTCGGCCAGCGGGATCTCCGCCCGCCAGCCCAGCTCGCCGGCGGGCCGGTCCACCGCCAGCACGCTGCGCGCCAGCTCACCCGGGCGCGCCGGGCCAAAGACCGGCGATAGCGGTCGGCCCGCGATCCCGGCAATGATCTGCACCAGGTCCAGCACGCTGACCTCCAGGCCGGTCCCGATATTCCAGGTACCGGGGCGGCCCCGGTCGGCCGCGGCCAAGAACGCCGCCACCACGTCGCCGACATAGACGTAATCACGGGTCTGCGAGCCATCGCCGTAAATCGTCGGCCGCGCCGAAGCCAGCGCGCTGGCGCAGAAAATGGTAATGACCCCCGCCCCGCCTGCCGGATCCTGCCGCGGCCCATATACATTCGCCAGCCGCAGTACCGAATGAGACGTCCCGTGCAGCCGGTTATACAGCCCGATGTAACACTCGGCGCAATACTTCGCGATCCCATAAGGCGACTCCGGCAGCGGCAGCACATCCTCCCGCGACGGGATCGGTGCGTCCCGCCCGTACAGCGCGCCACCCGACGAGGCGAACAGCACCCGCGCCCCCATCCGCCGCGCCGCCTCCAGCACGTTCACGGTCCCCACCACGTTCGCCCGCGCGTCGTCGGCGGGAAAGTCCACCGACGCCCGCACATCGATCTGCGCCGCCAGGTGACACACCAGCTCAGCGCCCGATCCCTCCGCCACCGCCGCCAGCGCTCCCGCGTCGGTGATGCTCACCTTGTGCAGGGTCACCCCCGGGTCAAGCCGCCCCACCCGGCCCGCCGACAGATCATCGACCACTACCACCTGATCGCCCCTGGCGATGAGCGCATCAGCCAAATGCGAACCAATAAACCCAGCACCACCGGTCACGAGAACCCGCATAACCATCGATCCTAATCCGCACCGGCGCCCCGGCCCGGCCAGCTCAATGTGCCTGTCACTCCGCCCACCGCTTCGCCGGGCGGCCGCCACGAGCGCGCTGGCCCGGTGAGCCGGGCTATGGTCGGAAGGGTGCGCAATCCCGCTCGGGTGCCCACCAGCCCAGCGTCCCCGGAGCCGCGTCCGCCAGGGAGACAGCCGCGGCTCGCGGCCCACGGGGCACGCCGGCTCGCCCGGCTGATCGGCGCCGGGCTGGTGGGCTGCCTCGCCGCGGGCTGCGGCGCCGGGGGCACCCCATCCGGGCACGGCACCAGCACGGCCCCGGCGTCCGCCTCCGCGACGGCGGCGGGTTCCGCGGCGGCCGGCCCGCCATCATCGCGCGCCTCCGCGGCGGGCCGCGGAGGCGTGAGCAAGATCCTGGTGATCATGGAGGAGAACCACAGCACGGACCAGGTCTTCCCCGATGGCATGCCGTACCTGTGGCAGCTCGCCCGCCGGTACGGGCATGCCACGCGCTGGGACGCCATCACCCACCCCAGCCTGCCGAACTACCTCGCCATCTTCAGCGGGTCCACGTTCAACGACCCGCAGGACTGCAGCCCGGGCCCCGGATGCACCTATCCGGGACCGTCGGTCTTCGGCCAGGCCCTGGCCCTCGGTAAGACCGCACGCTCCTACGAGGAGTCCATGCCCCGGCCGTGCGACCTGGCGAACAGCGGGGACTACGCGGTAAGGCACAACCCGTGGGCGTACATCCCGGGCGAGGCCGCCGCGTGCCGGGCCGGCGACCTGCCGGCCGGCACGCCGTCCGGCGGGGCCCTGGTCTCGGACGTGCGGGGCGGGACCCTGCCCACGGTCGGCCTGATCACGCCCAACCTCGTCAACGACGCCCACGACGGGACGCTGGCGCAGGCGGATGCCTGGCTGCGGCTCTGGATGCCGGTGCTGATGTCGGGGCCCGACTGGCGGCACGGGCGGCTGGCCATCGTCGTCACGTTCGACGAGGGAGACCCGGTCAATCGGGTGCCGTTCGTGCTGATCGCTCCGGGAGTGTCCGGTGCCGTCATGTCCCAGCCGGCCGATCACTACTCACTGACCCGGCTGATCGACGAGGTCATCGGCGCGCCGCCGCTGCGCCAGGCAGCCAGCGCCCCCGGCATTGTCCAGAACCTGAGGCCCGCGCCGGCGGCCAGCACTCAGCCGAGCTCCAGCGAATAGCCGGAGGCCGCCAGGGAGATCGGCCCGG
>DAITAE010000065.1:4894-9981 GCA_036824445.1 Streptosporangiaceae bacterium
AGCACTCAGCCGAGCTCCAGCGAATAGCCGGAGGCCGCCAGGGAGATCGGCCCGGTGAACGAGGACCCGCGGGCCTCCTCCAGGGTGCGGGCCTGGTCGTTCCACGGCACCAGGTGGGTCAGCATCAGCCGTCCCACCCCGGCGCGGGCAGCGTGCTGCGCCGCCTGCCGCGCGGTCAGGTGCAGGTCGCTCGGCAGGCCGGGGGCTTCGAGGAAGGAGGCCTCGCACAGCAGCAGGTCTGCCCCGCTGGCCAGCTCGACCAGGGCCGCCGACTCGCCGGTGTCGGCGGAGTAGGCGATGCTCCGCCCCGCGTGCTCCAGCCGGAAGCCGAACGTTTCGACCGGATGGTTGACGTGCGCGGTGGCAACCTGGAACGGGCCGATCCGCTGGCTGCCCGGCGTCAGCGTGCAGAACTCGAAGGCCTCCGTCATGCCCGGCGACTCGTCCAGGCCGTAGGCCTGCGCCATCCGGGACGCGGCCCCGCCCGGTGCGTACACCGGGATCCGCGGCCGCGGGCCGTCGGGG
Source organism: Streptosporangiaceae bacterium (assembly GCA_036824445.1). Taxonomy (GTDB): domain Bacteria; phylum Actinomycetota; class Actinomycetes; order Streptosporangiales; family Streptosporangiaceae; genus UBA9676. The sequence continues at coordinate 5,420 of DAITAE010000065.1, forward strand.
TGGAAGGTGCGGGCCACGTAGTAGGCACACAGGTCGAGGCAATGGTCGGCGTGCAGGTGGCTCAGGCAGACCGCGTCGATGTCGTACAGGCCTACGTGCCGCTGCAACACGCCAAGCGACCCGCTGCCCAGGTCGAGCAGGAGCCGGAACCCTTCCGCCTCCAGCAGGTAACTGGAGGCGGGGCTGTCCGGGCCAGGGAACGACCCCGAGCACCCGATGATCGTCAATTGCACGGTCGACCAGGTTACGCGCCGCGGCGGGGCCGGGCGATCCGCCGGCCCGCTACGCCCACAGCTGGCCCTCCAGCCGGGCCTCGGCCTCCTCCAGCGTGCCCGAGTAGGCCCCGGTGGACAGGTACTTCCAGCCGCCGTCGGCGACGATGAACGCGATGTCGGCGCGGCCGCCCGCGGCCTGCGCCTTGGCCGCCATCGCCAGCGCGGCGTGCAGGGCGGCCCCGGTGGAGATCCCGGCGAAGATCCCCTCGCTGTCGAGCAGTTCCCTGGTCCGGCGCAGCGCGTCGGCCGAGGAGACCGAGAACCGCGTGGTCAGGACCGAGGGGTCATACAGTTCCGGGACGAAGCCCTCGTCCACGTTGCGCAGCCCGTACACCAGCTCGCCGTAACGCGGCTCGGCCGCCACGATCGCCACCCCGGGCACGTGCTCGCGCAGGTAACGGCCCACGCCCATGAGCGTCCCGGTGGTGCCCAGGCCGGCCACGAAATGCGTGATCGAGGGCAGGTCGGCGAGCAGCTCCGGCCCGGTGGTCTGGTAGTGGGCGCGGGTGTTCGCCTCGTTGCCGTACTGGTAGAGCATCACCCAGTCGGGGTGCTCGTCCGCGAGCCGCCGGGCCACCCGGACCGCCTCGTTGGATCCGCCCGCGGCCGGAGAGGAGATCACCTGCGCCCCGTACATCCCCAGGAGCTGCCTGCGCTCGGCCGAGGTGTTCTCCGGCATCACGCAGATCATCCGGTAGCCGCGCAGGCGGGCGACCATCGCCAGTGAGATGCCGGTGTTGCCCGATGTGGGCTCCAGGATGGTGGCGCCGGGTGCCAGCAGCCCGTCCTTCTCCGCCTGCTCGATCATGAAGAACGCGGCCCGGTCCTTGACTGACCCGGTCGGGTTGCGGTCCTCCAGCTTCGCCCACAGCCGCACGTCCGGGGCGGGCGACAGCCGGGGCAGCCCGACCAGCGGCGTCCCGCCGACCGAGTCAAGCAGTGAGTCGTACCGCATCAGGCTCGCCCTCCTCGGGGCGCGGCAGCGGCCGCCGGTATGGCGGCCTCAGCGCCGCCCGCCAGCCACCGCCGGCAGCACCGTCACCGTGTCGCCGTCCTTCACCGGCGTTTCCAGCCCGCCGAGGAAACGCACGTCTTCGTCGTTGAGGTAGACGTTGACGAAGCGCCGCAGCCCGGATCCGTCCACCAGGCGCTCGCGCAGCCCGCTGTGCCGGGAGTCAAGGTCGCCGAGGAGTTCGGCGAGGGTGGCACCGGAACCCTCGACCGACTTGGCACCACCGGTGTAGGTGCGCAGGATGGTCGGGATACGGACCTCGATGGCCATGAACGTCGCTCCTGGGTGTGGGCTTTGTCGGCAAGTGCGGGCGGCTGCGGCTCCCATAGCTCCAACCGGCCGCCCTGGGGGATCATTCCGGTCCCGAGCCCGCCGCCGCCGCGGCGATCCGGACCTCCTCCTCGGTTACCGCGCCGTCCACAATGCGGAACGAGCGGAACTCCACCTCGTCCGGGTCGCGGGTCGAAACAAGCACGTAGTGCGCGCCGGGCTCACTCGCGTAGGAGATGTCCGTGCGGGAGGGATAGGCCTCGGTGGCGGTGTGCGAATGGTAGATGACGACGGGCTCCTCGTCGCGCTCGTCCATCTCCCGCCAGACCCGGAACTGTTCCATCGAGTCGAACCGGTAGAAGGTCGGTGACCGCTCGGCGTTGAGCATCGGGATGAACCGCTCGGGGCGGTCGCTTCCGGCCGGGCCGGCGATGACCCCGCACGCCTCGTCCGGGTGGTCCGCGCGGGCGTGGGCGACGATCTTCGCACGCAGTTCGGGGGCAATCGTCAGCATGGATGTGAGCGTAGCGTGAGGATCCATCACCCCAGCGCGCGCACCAGGGAGTCCTGTAGGTAGCCCAGCCAGTGGTAGACCTCGAGGTAGGCCGAGCGCGGGTCCGCCGAGCTGGCCGCCTCCAGTTCATCCTCGTAGTCCTCGGTGATGCCGAGCACGGTCCCGATGGCGAGCCGTACGTCGTTGAGCGCGCGCAGCCACGCCTGCGCGTCTTCGGGCCCGAGCCGGACCTGGCCGCCCTCGGCGGGCAGCGTGGCGAGCACCGTCTGGGCCGCGGCCACCTTGCCCGATCGCAGGTCCTGCTCGGTGTACCGGCGGAACTCGCCCGCCGCCTCCGGATCGTCGCGGTAGGCGTCGGGCAGCAGCCGGGCGAGCACCGGGTCCTGCGGCGGGGAGGTCGGCCCGGTGGCACCGAGCATTGCCGCCAGATCCGCTGGAGACAGGTCCGGCTCGCCGCGTCCCGCCGGGCCATGGCCGGCCCCAGGACCTGCCGTGCCGGGATCGGCCGCGCCAGCATCGGCCATGCCGGAATCGGCCGCGCCGGCCTCGGCCACATCGGGATGCGCCGCGGCGCCGCCCATCAGCTCGGCCACTTGGCTGACCAGGTTGCGGAGTATCACCGCCTGTGAGGCGCTGAAACGCGCGGATACCTTGCCCCGTGACCGCCGGAAAGCTCCCGTGGCCTCCTCCTCATCCGGCTCGTCCGGCCGGGCTCCCGCTGCCGGGCGCCGCTCACCGGTCGTGGCTCACCGTGGCCCACAGACCATAGCCGTGCAGGATCTCGGCGTGTCGTTCCATCTCCTCGCGGGTACCGTTGGACACCACCGCCTTGCCCTTGTGGTGCACGTCGAGCATGAGCTTCTCCGCCTTGGACTTGGCGTAGCCGAACACCTTCTGGAACACGTAAGTGACATAGGTCATGAGGTTGATCGGATCGTTCCAGACAATGGTCACCCACGGCGTATCGGGCACGGCGTCGAGTCCGGCCTCTTCGCGCTCAACCTCGGCCGGTGCCACACTCATCGCTCATCACCTCCCCGGGCTGAGATTTCCACTCTGCCAGGGCAGCGGCCCCGGCGCGAACCGAGCCGCCCGGCCGGGTGAGTGCGTCCCGGCCGGGCGGCCAGTCCGTAGGCTTCAGTCGTGGCAGACATCCCGGGACAGGCCATCGCCCCTGCGGACGGCACCGGCCTGCTGACCGACCATTATGAGCTGACCATGCTGGCGGGGGCGCTGCACAGCGGCGTGGCCGGCCGGCGGGCGGTGTTCGAGGTGTTCGCCCGCTACCTGCCGCACGGCCGCCGGTATGGGGTGGTGGCGGGCGCCGACCGCCTGCTCGACGCGCTGGAGGCTTTCCGGTTCGGGCCTGACGAGCTCGGCTTCCTGCGCGAAGCGCAGGTCGCGGACGAGGCGGCGCTGCGGTACCTGGAGTCATTCACGTTCACCGGCGACATCTGGGGCTACGCCGAGGGCGACTGCTACTTCCCCGGCTCGCCGATCCTGGTGGTTGATGCCCCGTTCGCCGAGGCGGTGGTGCTGGAGACGCTGGTGCTGTCCGTCCTGAACCACGACTGCGCCATCGCGTCGGCCGCTTCCCGGATGGTGACCGCGGCGGACGGGCGCCCGCTGATCGAGATGGGATCGCGCCGCACCCACGAGCGGGCGGCGGTGGCCGCGGCCCGGGCAGCTTACATCGCCGGCTTCGCCACGACGTCGAACCTGCGGGCCGGCCGCGACTACGGAGTGCCCACCCGTGGCACCAGCGCGCACGCGTTCACGCTGGTCCACGATAGCGAGCGGGACGCGTTCCGCGCCCAACTCACCACGCTGGGCACGAGCACGACCCTGCTGGTGGACACGTTCGACGTGGCGGCCGCGGTGCGTGCCGCGGTCGAGCTGGCCGGGCCGGACCTGGGTGCGGTCCGCATCGACAGCGGCGACCTGGCGGTGGTGGCGCGGCAGGTGCGGGCGCTGCTGGATGAGCTGGGCGCGCACAAGACGCGGATCGTCCTCACGGGAGACCTGGACGAGTACTCAATCGCCGCGCTGGCCACCGCCCCCGTGAACGGCTACGGGGTTGGAACAGCGCTGGTCACCGGATCCGGGGCGCCCACCGCCGCGCTCGTCTACAAGCTGGTGGCCAGGTCACGCGAGCCCGGGGCCGATGCCAGGCTGGAGCCGGTGGCCAAGCACTCGGTGGGCAAGCCGAGCCGCGGCGGCCGTAAGTGGGCGGTCCGGCATCTGGACGAGGGCGGCACGGCGGTAACCGAACGGGTCACCGTGACGCCGCCGGATCCGTCCCAGCCCGGACGGGAACTGCTGCAACCCCTGGTCAGGCGCGGCGAGATCGTCGGCAGGCAGACGCTGGAGCAGGCGCGGCAGCGACACCGGGACTCGCTCGCCGAGCTTCCCCCGTTCGCGCTGCAGCTTTCCCGCGGCTACCCGGCGATCCAGACACAGATGGACCACAACGGCGGCTGAAAGAGCCCCT
>DAITAE010000065.1:10081-12645 GCA_036824445.1 Streptosporangiaceae bacterium
GTGCCGCGGGGTTGGCAGGATGTCACACCTATATGTCATTACTGCCACTTACCTGGCCGCCGTCCCCTGGGTGATGCTGGCGTTATGACAGCCACAACGCGCGCACCGGCCGCCATGTGGCGGGCCACACTCCGGGCCGCCCGGCGTGTGGCCGATGTGGTCGCCGAGTGCAACTACGCCCAGCGCAGGCTCTTTGAGCTCCGCCTCGACCCGGAGCGCTACGCCCTGGACGCCGACCGGGCGCCCGACACGTACGGCGAGTTCCTGTTCCGCACGTTCGGCCCACCGTGGCTGGAACCCGCGGCGGGGGAACGCGCCAAGGGTGCGCGGGTGCGTCCGGTAGCCTCCAGGGATGCATCCAAGCGCCAGGCACGTCGCTGACGTGCTGCGTGAACTCGGCGTCACCGGACAGGTCAGGGAACTGCCCGAGCCCGCTCCCACGGCCGTCACCGCCGCCCGGCAGCTGGGCTGCGAAGTCGGGGCGATCGCCAACAGCTTGGTCTTCAACGCAGACGGCGCGCCGCTGCTCGTGCTGACCAGCGGCGCGCACCGGGTCGACACGGGAAAGGTGGCCGGCCTTGTCGGCGCCGCCAGGGTAAAGCGGGCCGACCCGGAGTTCGTGCGCGAGGCGACCGGCCAGGTCATCGGCGGGGTGGCACCGGTTGGCCACCCACGCCCGCTGCGCACGCTGGTCGACCGCTCGCTGGGCTCGTACGACGTGATCTGGGCCGCGGCCGGGCACGCGCACATGGTGTTCCCCACCTCGTTCGCCGAACTGCTGCGCATCACCGGCGGGACCCCGGCCGATGTGGATGCCGGCGACGCGGCCGACGCGGCCTCACCAGGCCGGGCGGTCCGCTGACCGCAGGCGCCGTCGCCGGCCCCTCGGGCTGGCAAGATCTACTGCTACGCCCCCGTGCCGTAGCCTCAAGGTGTGCGTGCGCTGGTGATCGTGGATGTCCAGAACGACTTTTGCGAGGGCGGCTCGCTGGCGGTCCAGGGCGGGGCGGCGACGGCGGCGGCGATCAGCCGCCACGTGGCCGCGGAGGCCGAAGCCTATGCACACGTGGTCGCCTCACGCGACTACCACCTCGATCCCGGCGACCACTTCTCCGACGAGCCCGACTTCAGCGCCTCCTGGCCGGCGCACTGCGTGGCCGACACCGCGGGCGCGCAATTCCACCAGGATTTCGACACCAGCCGGGTCGAGGCCGTGTTCAGCAAGGGCGCCAATTCGGCCGCCTACAGCGTCTTCGAAGGCATCGACGAGGCGGGCACGCCGCTCGTCGTCTGGTTGCGCGAGCGCGGGGTAGCGGAGCTGGACGTGGTCGGCATCGCCACCGACCACTGCGTGCGGGCGACCGCGCTGGACGCGGCCCGGCATGGTTTCACCACCCGGGTGCTGCTCTCGCTCACCGCCGGGGTCCACCCGGCCACGACCGCGGCAGCGCTCGACGAGATGCGGGCTGCCGGGGTCGAGCTGGCCGGCGCGCCGCTGCTGGCCGGCAGCCCTCAGGACGGCACGGGCGAGGCAGCGGAGTAACCCCGGGCGGCCGGGAACCACCGCCGCGAGCCGGGAAACCACGGCCGCTGGGCCATCCGTTTCGCAGAGCTATGCGTCTTCGGGGAGCGACTCGTAGATCCGCTTGCAGTCGGGGCATACGGGAAACCGCTTGGGGTCCCTGCTCGGCACCCACTTCTTGCCGCAGAGCGCGACGACCGGGATACCAAGCACCGCGCTGTCCACGATCTTGTCCTTCAGGACATAGTGGGCGAAACGATCATGGTCGCCGTCGTCGGTGGACGCGTCCGGGCGGACACCGGTCTCCTCGGTGGTCCCCTGCTGGGGTAGGGCTTCGGTGCTCACGGTGCACGAGTCTACCCGGACTCACTCCCCGTACTCAGTTGAGCGCGGGATCATCCGGATACGTCGCCACCAGGGCAAGAGTGCCCCCGGCCCGGCGCAGCACCATCTGCCACAGCCGCTCCGGCTCGGCGGCGAACGCGTCCGACGGCTCGGCCGGCAGCACGTACCAGGCCCCTTCCTCGATCTCCGCCTGCACCTGGCCCGGGCCCCAGCCCGCGTAACCCGCGAAAACACGCAGCGAGGCGATGCCCCCCTCGAGCAGCTGCGGCGGGGCGTCCAGGTCCACCAGGCCGATGCGGGAGCGCAACGTCATCCCGTCCAGCGGCCGCCATCCCACCGGCTCGTCCTCGCCCGGCACGATGGCCAGCCCCAGCGCGCTGTTCGGGGAGACCGGGCCGCCCCGGAACACGACCGAGGGCCCGGTCACCAGCCCTGTCCAGGATTCGAGCACCTGCCCGACCGGGGTCTCGGTCGGCCTGTTCAGGACGACGCCGAGAGTGCCCTCCTCCGGCTCGTCCTCTACCACCAGGACCACGGACCGCCGGAAGTTCGGGTCCCCCAGCAGCGGCGTCGCGACAAGCAACCGCCCCGCCAGGTTGTCCTCCATACACCCATTCTGGCCGACGGGACCGGCGCGCCGTGCCTAGGAGGCGGACGGGCGGCCACCCGCCGCGTCCCTGACCGCGGCGGCCACCGC
>DAITAE010000563.1:0-3295 GCA_036824445.1 Streptosporangiaceae bacterium
GCACCACGACGCCGCAATCGGGTGTACAGCCCACCATCACGATCGACCCGTCGGCCATGCCGGCGGGCGCCGAGCTCAGCTTCGGCTACTTCCAGCTCAGCTCGGGCCAGCAGCAGGCCGACTTGGTGCTCATCGACAGCAGCTCCTACACCTGCACCAGCGGCCCGCCTGACCCGAACGGCCCACCCGACGGCTACGGCCAATCTGACAGCTTCGGGCTGCTGTACGGCGGCCCCGGCCCGGCCGGGTCGTAATCAGCCACGGGCCGCAACCTGCGGTGTCGCTGCGCTGGCCGTCGGTCCCGGTCCGGCTTTGTTTGCAGAGGCGTGCTTGAGCCGGGTGCGCGCGCCTGCCGGTCAGCGCAGATCCAGCCGCATCAGCACGCGCGGGAACCCGCCGGAGACCGAGCGTGTGCCGGCGGCCTTGGTGAACCCGGCGTCCTCGAAGAGCTTGCGGGTACCCACGTAGGCCATCGTCGGGTCGACCCTGTCGCCGTGGTTGTCCACGGGGTAGCCCTCGATCGCCGGCGCACCGCGCGACCGTGCGTAGGCCACGGCGCCCTCGAGCAGGTGGTGTGAGATGCCCTTGCCGCGGTAGCCCGGACGGACGCGGATGCACCACACCGACCAGACGGGAAGCTCGTCGACGTGGGGGATCTTGGCAGACCGCGCGAAGGGCAGCTCGGATCGGGGCGCGACGGCGGCCCACCCGGCGACCTCGGCGTCGCAGTAGGCCAGGACGCCGGGGGCGACCTTGCGGCCGGACAGCATCTTGACGTACTCGCCCCGGGCGCGGCCGACGAGTGCACGGTTGGTCTTCCAGTCCAGGCGGTGGCTGAGGCACCAGCACACCGAGGAGTCGGGGTTCTTGGGCCCGAGCATGGTCGCGATGTCGCCGAACCGTGTCCTGGTGGCGGGCCGGACCACGATACTCACCGTGCCAGGCTACGCCGCGCCGCCATCCCGGCAGTCGGTCACGGCGGCGAGAAGTGCACGGATGGCGGCACGCAGGTCGGCGCTGGTCAGCTCGCGGGCCCCGGCCCCGGCGATCTGGTCGAACAGCAGGCCATCAAGGAAGGCCACGAAGTCGGCCGCCCGCTCGCCGGGCTGGCGGACGCCTGCGGCCGCGAACTGGCTGGCGACCATGGCCCTGATCGTGGCGCCGGAGGCGACCAGGACCTGGCGGAGTTCCGGACGGCGGGTCGCCTCCAGGGCCAGCTCATAGCGCGCCAGCTGGCGCTCACGCCCACTGGTCAGCCAGCTCTCGACGATCCTGGCGGCGGCGGCCGCGAAGGCGTCCAGATCCTGGCCGGATGACGCGGGGAGGCCGGTGCTCGGCGGCATATCGGCTCTGGGCGGCATGTCGGTGCCGGGCGGCATGTCGGTGCTGTCGAGCTCGGCCAGCCGCTCAACCGTGGCCTGCAGCAGCGCCTGGCGGGTCCGGAAGTAGTACGAGGCCGACCCCTCGGGCAGCCCGGCGGCACGGTCGACGGCGCGGTGGGTCAGCCCGCGCATCCCATCCCGGGCGAGCGTGCTGATGGCCGCGTCGGCGATCTCGGCCCGGCGTGACATGCGTCAACCCCCTCACTGCTCGCCAGCTCTACAAGTGTAGAGTACGCTACAGATGTAGAGCATGGGGGAGGGAAGCCATCATGAGAGCGATCGTCATTGGCGGCGGGATCGCCGGGCTGGCGTCCGCACTGGCTTTGACGCGGCGTGGCTGGCACGTTGAGGTCCTCGAGCGCGCGCGGGAGTTCGGCGAGGTCGGCGCGGGCCTGAGCCTATGGCCGAACGCCCTGCGGGCGCTGGATGCGCTGGGGGTGGGTGAGCAGGTCCGCGGCCGGGCCGTGCTGGAGGGACAGGTCGGCATCCGGGATGCCGGCGGGCGGTGGCTTTCTCGTGCCGACACCGCCGGGCTGGCGCGCCGCTACGGGCCGACCGCGATGATTCACCGCGCCGACTTGCTATCCGTGCTGCGCGCCGCGGTGCCCGGCGAGGCGCTGCGCCCCGGGGTCACGGTGAGCGGGGTGCGGCCGGATGGGACGGTGGTGCACTCGGGCGGCCAGTCCCGGGCGGACCTGGTCGTCGGCGCGGACGGGGTACGCAGCGTCACCCGGCGGTCGGTGTGGCCGGACGCGCCCGCGCCCCGCTACGCCGGATACACAAGCTGGCGGCTGGTCACCCCGCCGGTGCCGGTGACCGAGGCGGCGGAGTCCTGGGGGGCCGGGGAGCGGTTCGGGTACGCCCCGCTCCCGGACGGGCGGGTCTACTGCTACGCCACCGCCAACGCCCCCGAGGGCGCGGCCGACGCCGGGCTGGCCGGGCTGCGCCGCCGGTTCGCCGGCTGGCACGACCCGATCCCGGCGCTGCTGGAGGCGGCCGACCCCGGCGCCGTCCTCCACCATGACCTGTACGAGTTGCCGCCTCTGAAGACCTACGCTCGCGGCAGCGTGGTGCTGGCCGGGGACGCCGCGCACGCGATGACCCCCAACCTCGGCCAGGGAGCCTGCCAGGCCCTCGAAGACGCCGTCGTGCTCGGCAACGTCGCCGCCGACCGGGCCGGGCTGGGCGCCTACGACCGGCAGCGGCGGCCGCGCACCCAGATGATCACCCGCCGCTCGCGCCGGATCGGCGCCGCCGCCCAATGGGCATCCCCGGCGATGGTGAACGTGCGCAACACCGCACTGCGGCTGCTGCCCGCCTCATCGTTCGCCCGTTCCCTTGCGCCGGTCCTGGACTGGGCTGCGTGACGGCACAATTGCTGAGGCGGGCCGCCGGTTACGCCGTGACCTGCAGGCCCGCACGTCGGGGGTGGTCCCGGGGCACCGGCGGTGACCGCCGGACGCGCTGAACAGTTCCATGCCCAGTCACGTGAGCGGCACGGACATCCCGGCGGGCCTCGCAGAGCATAAAGTCACCGCCGATTCCGCCGTCCTGCTCACCTTCGAGGGCCCGGCCGCGCTGCGTGCGCCGCGGCGGCAGCTGCCCGCGGGAGCGCTTGTCGTGCCAGTTGACCAGCATCTGCGCCCCGGCAACCATCCAGGCCATGAAGAAGAAGACCACTACCAGGGCGGACGCAAAGGCCAATGGCTCACTCCCGGTCAGGAAAGTGGCCGCCACCATGGTCGGCGGCAGACCGATCAGGGTTGCGCCCGCGATCACCTTGCCCAGCGACGGCCGGGCACGCGCCCGCGCGGGCTTATCCGGCGGCGGGGCGGTGATCAGCCCGGGGGGAAGGTCGGCGGTGACTGCGGCCAGGTGCGTGTAGGTCCGCGCGGCGAACGTCTGGCCCCCCC
>DAITAE010000066.1:0-12642 GCA_036824445.1 Streptosporangiaceae bacterium
TGGCCGCGGCCGTGCTCATCGACGCCACCGTGGTCCGCGGCGTGCTCATGCCGGCCGCGATGTCGCTGCTCGGCGAGCGCAACTGGTACCTGCCCGGCTGGCTGTCCTGGCTGCCCGGCCGGCAGAAGGCGGTCCCGGCCGCTGGTGCGGCCGACAGGAAGGAGATGGCCGGCGCGGCCACCGGCAGATAATTACCGCTCCCCACAGATGGGCCGGCCTAGGCGAAGGGCCGGCCCATCCGGCTCCGCTTGACAAAGGGGCGGCTGTGACGCATTCTTAACCTGTTCGTTCTAGAACAGGATGGTTATGAAACAGACGGATCAGATCAGCCTCGTGTTCGGGGCGCTCGCGGACCCGACGCGGCGGGCGATCCTGAGCCGGCTGACCGAGGGCGACGCGACCGTCGCGGAGCTCGCCGCGCCGTTCAGCATGTCCCAGCCGGCGATCTCCCGGCACCTGAAGGTGCTGGAGCAGGCGGGCCTGCTGACGCGGACCCGGCGCGCCACCGCCCGGCTCAGCCACCTGGAGGCCGAGCCGCTCCGCGAGGTAACCACCTGGCTGGCGCGCTACCAGCGGTTCTGGGACGAGAGCCACGAGCGGCTCGACGAACTGCTCGCGGCGCTGCAAGGGGAACCGGCAGACGACGACGGCCCTGACGGATCGTCAAGGGCCCGGACGGGAGGAAACGACGATGGCTAAGACGCAGATCACGGCCGAGCCCGGCATTCCGCAGATCATCATGACCTGCGAGTTCGATGCGCCACGGGACCTGGTGTACCGCGCGTACACCGAGCCGGAGCTGCTGCAGCAGTGGCTCGGCCCGCGCGACCTGACCATGACCGTCAAGGAGAACGACGTCCGGGACGGCGGCAGGTGGCGGTTCGTGCACACCGACGCCGAGGGCCACGAGCACGGCTTCCACGGAGTCTTCCATGGCTCCGCATCGCCGGACGGCATCGTGCGGACCTTCGAGTACGAGGGCGCCCCCGGCCACATCTCGCTGGAGACGCTCACGATGACCGAACGCGCTGGCAAGACGCTGGTGCGCACGGTCTCGAGCTTCCAGGCGGTGGAGGACCGGGACGCCATGATCGCCTCCGGCATGGAGCGGGGCGTCCACGACTCCGACGAGCGCATGACCGAGTTGCTCGCCCGGCTCCAGGCCGCCTGACGCGCAGCCCGCCATCAGCAAACTGGGCCCGCTCCGGGGTGCACGGCCCCGGAGCGGGCACTTTGCTGGCATGGATCCACAGGGCATGCTCTAGCCCATGCCTGTCGTCGTGGGAACCTCGGGCTGGCAGTACCGGGACTGGCGCGGCCTGCTGTACCCACCGGATCTGCCGCAGCGCGACTGGCTGGCGTATTACGCCAGCCAGTACGCCACGGTCGAGAACAACAGCACCTTCTACCGGCTCCCGGCGCGGGACACGTTCGCGGATTGGCAGGCGAGGACGCCCGGCGACTTCGTTATGGCGATCAAGGCGAGCCGGTACCTCACCCACGTCAAGCGGCTACGGGACCCGGCGGAACCTGTCGCCAAGCTCATGGCCGCGGCCACTGGGCTGGGTGGCCGGCTGGGCCCGGTGCTGCTGCAGCTTCCGCCGAATCTGACCGCCGACCCGGGGCGGCTGGCGGCCTGCCTGGAGGCGTTCGCGAGGTATCCCGGCGCTGGCCCCCGCGTGCGGGTCGCGGTGGAGCCACGCCACCCGTCCTGGTGGACCGAGGAGGTGCGGCAGGTGCTTGCCGCGCACGGCGCCGCGCTGTGCTGGGCGGACCAGCTTGGCCGCCCGGTCACGCCGCTGTGGCGGACCGCCGGCTGGGGCTACCTCCGCTTCCACCAGGGCGCGGCGCATCCCTGGCCGCGCTATGGGCTGCGGGCGCTGCACTCCTGGGTGGAGCGGGTGTGCTCCACCTGGCCGGACGATGCGGCCGTGTACGTCTACTTCAACAACGACCCGGGCGGGGCCGCCGTCGCCGATTCGGCCGCCTTCGCGGCGGCCTGCCGCCGGGCCGGGCGCGCGGTTACCCGGATAGCGGGCAACGGCGCACCCGCCGGGTGAGCGCTACCTGTTGACCGGGAAGCCCAGGCTGACCCCGCCGTGACTGGGGTCGAGCCACCGGGAGGTGACGGCCTTGCCGCGGGTGTAGAAGTGGATGCCCTCCGTGCCGTGCATATGGGTGTCCCCAAACAGCGACGCCTTCCACCCGCCGAACGAGTAGTACGCCATCGGCACCGGGATCGGCACGTTGACCCCGACCATGCCCACCTCGACCTCGGACACGAACCGCCGGGCCGCTCCCCCGTCGTTGGTGAAGATGGCCACTCCGTTGCCGTAAGGGTTCTCGCTCACCATCGCGAGCGCCTCGTCATAGGTGGCCGCCCGCACGATGGACAGGACCGGGCCGAAGATCTCGTCGCGGTAGCAGCTCATCTGCGGGGTGACGTGGTCGAGGACGCTCGGGCCGAGCCAGAATCCGTCCCCGGCGTCACCGATCACCGGGTGCATCCGGCCGTCGACCGCGAGCGTCGCTCCCTCCTGGACGCCGGATTCGAGGTAGGACGCGACCCGGTCCCGGTGCGCGGCGGTGACCAGCGGGCCCATCTCCGAGCGCTCATCGGTGCCCGGCCCGACCCGCAGCGCCCCCACTCGCCCGGCGATCCCGGCGACCAGCTCGTCGGCCACCGGGCCGACCGTGACCACCACCGACACCGCCATGCACCGCTCGCCGGCGGAGCCGAACCCGGCCGACACCGCCGCGTCGGCGGCCAGGTCCAGGTCCGCGTCGGGCAGCACGACCATGTGGTTCTTGGCCCCGCCCAGCGCCTGGACCCGCTTGCCTGCGGCGGTTCCCTTCTCATAGACATAACGGGCGATCGGGGTGGACCCGACGAAGCTGGCCGCGCGCACGTCGGGGTGCGTGAGCAGCGCGTCCACCGCCTCCTTGTCGCCCTGCACGACGTTGAACACGCCGTCGGGCAGGCCAGCCTCCGCCCACAGCCGCGCCAGCAGCAGCGACGGCGAGGGGTCCTTCTCCGACGGCTTGAGCACGAAGGCGTTGCCGCAGGCGATCGCGACCGGGAACATCCACATCGGCACCATGGCCGGGAAGTTGAACGGGGTGATGCCGGCCACCACCCCCAGCGGCTGGCGGATCGAGTAGGCGTCGACCCCGGTGGAGACGCCCTCCGAGAAGGCGCCCTTGAGCAGGTGGCCGACCCCGCACGCGAACTCGACCACTTCCAGCCCGCGGGCGACCTCGCCGGCCGCGTCGGCGGCGACCTTGCCGTGCTCGGAGCTGATCAGCTCGGCGAGTTCCCGCTGGTGGCCGCGGACCAGCTCGCGGAACGCGAACATGACCTGGGTCCTCTTGGCCAGCGACGTGGCCCGCCAGCCGGGGAAGGCCTTGGCGGCGGCGGCGACCGCGTCGTCGACCACGGCGGCGGAGGCGAAGTCCACCCTGCCGGTCACCCCGCCGGTCGCGGGGTCGTAGATATCGCCGTGGCGGTCGGCGGCGCCGTCCCACAGCTTTCCGCCGATCCAGTGCGTGGTGTGCTTCATTGCTCGCTTCTCCGCTCCCTCGGCCCGTTGCGCCGGGTCACCGGGCCGCCTCCGCGTCGACCGCCCGCAGCGCGTCGACCAGGATGCCCATGCCTTCCTTCGCGTCGGCCTCGGTCAGGTTCATCGGCGGGGCCATCCGCAGCGCATGGCCGTACAGTCCGCCCTTGCCGATGAGCAGTCCCCGTTCGCGGGCCTCTTCGATCGCGCGGGCGGCCAGCGCCGGGCTCGGCGCGCCGGTCTGCGGATCGACCAGGTCGACGGCGAACATCAGGCCCTTGCCCCGCACCCCGCCGACCGCCACCAGCGGCGCGGCCGCCTCCCTCAGCCCGCCGATGATCATGCTGCCCAGCGTCGCGGCGTTGCGCTGCAGATCGTGGTCGAGCAGGTAGTCGAGGGTGGCGTTGGCCGCGGTGGTGGAGAGCGGGTTGCCGCCGAACGTGGAGATGCCGTTGCCCGGCAGGCCATCCATCAGGTCGCCGCGGGCGATCACGCCGCCGATCGCGAACCCGTTGCCGAGCCCCTTCGCGAAGGTGATCATGTCGGGGGTTATCCCGTGCGCGCCGATGCCCCAGAAGTGATCGCCGGTCCGCCCCCAGCCGGTCTGCACTTCGTCGGAGATGACCAGGATGCCGTGCTCGTCGAGGACCTTCTTGTACTCGCCGAACAAGCCGTCGGGCGGCATGGTGAAGCCGCCCACGCCCTGGACCGGCTCGGCGATCAGGCACGCCACCTGGCGGGCGGCTCCAGCGGCGAGCAGGTGCCGCAGGTCAGCGGTGCAGGCGGCGATGTACTCGGCGTCTGTCAGCCGGGCGAAGGCAGGCAGCTCATGGTCCGTGCCGTGCAGGTAGTGCACGCCGAACGGGGCCAGCGGGGAACTCTTCCAGCCCGCGTTGCCGGTGATCGCGACCGCGCCGAACGAGCGGCCGTGATAGCTGTTGCGCATCGCCAGCACCTGGTTCGACCCCCGGGCGGCAGTGGCCAGCATGAGCGCTGTCTCGTTCGCCTCGGTGCCGGAGTTCGTGAAGAACACCTTGGCGTTCTGGATGCCCGACAGCCTGGCCAGCTTCTCCGCCAGCTCCACCTGGCTGCGGATCAGGTACAGGGTCGAGGTGTGGACGACGCCGGTGGCCAGCTGGCGCTCGACGGCCTCGCGCACCTCCGGCACGTCGTACCCGAGCATGTTCGTGAGGATGCCGCAGAAGAAGTCCAGGTAGGTCCGGCCAGCGGCGTCGGTGACCCGGCTGCCGCTGCCACTGACCAGCTCCAGGGGGTGCTCATAGTACAGAGCCATCCAGTTCGGGAGGACAGCGCGATGACGGTCGAGGAGTTCAGACATGTACCTCAGTCTGGTCCTTACCGTCCGGTAGGAAGACATCCAAAGTGACAGATAATCTTCTCAGATCCTTACATTTTGTATGCGGCGCGGGCCGTCCGGCGTGCAGGTGCGCCGCTGCCAGCAGAAACGGCATCGGCGACCTCCACGCCTCCCGGCTGATCAACGCTTCGGGAGGAGTACCACCCATGCTGCCTACGGTTGCTCAGGTGCTCGAGATGGATGCGGTTCGGGCTGGGGAACCGCGGGTGGTGGCGGGCGAGGAGTCGCTTGGGCGGCTGGTCCGGTGGGTGCATGCGATCGAGTTGCCGGATGCGGCGCGGTTGCTGCGTGGGGGGGAGTTGGTGCTGACGACGGGGATTGCGCTGCCTGATGAGGAGGCGCTGCTCGGCACGTATGTGGCGGAGCTGGCTGATGTTGGGGTGAGCGCGGTTGCGGTGGAGCTTGGGCGCAAGTACGTCAACGGTCTTCCTGATCATTTCGCCGCGGCGGCGGCCGGGTTCGGGCTACCGCTGATCGTTTTCGCTCACGAAATCCCCTTCATCGCGATCACCGAGGCTGTTCACGCGCGGATCATTGATGAGCAGCTGGCGGAGCTGCGGGGGGCGGCGCGGCTGCATGAGGTGTTTACGGATCTGGCGGTAGCGGGGGCGGGGCCGGAGGAGGTGCTGCGGCAGGCGGGGCTGCTGGCTGGGCGGCCGGTGATTCTGGCCGATCTGTCGCATCATGTGCTCGCGTGCGAGGCGGGCGGGGAGGATCCGGCGCGGGTGCTGGAGGGGTTCGAGGAGCGCTCGCGTGCGATGACCGGGCCGGGGCGCACCTGGTATGACGCGGCGGCGGGATGGCTGGTTACCACCGTGGGTGCGCGGGGCGAGGACTGGGGGCGGGTCATCCTCGTGTGTGACGGGCCGCCCGGGCCGGGCGACCGCGTGCTGGTGGAACGCGCCGCGACGACGCTCGCGCTCGGCCGCCTGCTCACCCGCCAGCAGGAGAGCCTGGAACGCCAGGCTCACCGCACGTTGCTCAGCGCCGTCCTGGCGCAGGCCTACGCCGGGCCGGAGGAAGCCGGGGTCCGGGCGCGTGCGCTCGGCCTTCCGGTCACCGGACGGCAGCTAGTAGGGGTGGTGGTCAGATTCCGCAGCACTGCCCCCGGCCTGCTGGCCCAGGCTCGGATACTGGACGTGGCCGAGGCGCTGGCGGACGCCTGCCGCAGCGAACGCGTCCCCGCGCTGGTCGGCTCGCTCGATGACGAGCGGGCCGGCGCGCTGCTGGCCCTGGACGGCGGCGCCGACGAGGGCCGGGTGCTCGCCGCGCTCTATGCCGTCGCCAGGCAGCGGCTGCGCGAACGGCGGCGGCACTCACCCGGGCCACCGACCGGAGACCCGGTCATCGGCGTCGGCTCGGCGGCGTCCGCGATGGCCGGTGCGCGGCGCTCGCTGCTGGAGGCCGGCGAGGTCGCGGACGCGGCCGCCCAGGCCCCGGAGGGCGGTGACGGCCGGCTCTATCACCGCCTGGCCGACCTGCGGCTGCGCGGCCTGCTCTACCTTCTCAGCGGCGATGCCCGGATGGCCACATTCGTCGATAGGGAACTCGGCCCGCTGCTCGCCTACGACGCCGCCCACGGCAGCGACCTGACCGGGGTGCTCGAGGCGTACCTGACGGCGGGCGGCAACAAGGCCGTGGCGGCGGCCCGCGCGCACCTGGCCCGGCCCACCCTCTATGAGCGGCTGCGCCATATCGAGCGGATCCTGGGAGTATCGCTGGCAGCCGCGGATTCGCGCGCCTCGCTCCACGTCGCCCTGCTGGCCCACGCGTCGCGGTCCCGTTGACCGGCCCAGTCGCGCGCCTTTATGCCGCCGTGGCCATCGATCGTTAGGAATTCGTATGGTTTCGCGGCGTGCCCAGGGGGAACCTGTTAGCAGCGGCCTAGCGGGAGCCCCGATCGGGGGTTTCCTGGAGCAGTAAGACTGGCCGCACTGAAGGAGCTGTGCCGTGGAGAGCGGGCAGCGGGTCGTCGTCGGCGTCACGGGCTCGGTTGGCAACCTGCAGGCGGTGCGCTGCGCGGCCGCGGAAGCGCGGCGCCGCGAGACGAGCCTGGTCGCCGTGCACGCCTGGGTTCCCCCTGGCGGCGACCTGGCCGAGCGGCGGTTCTCCGTGCCCGAGCTGCGCCAGGTGTGGCGGGACGCGGCATGGAGCCGGCTCCGGGACGCCTTCGACGCCGCACTCGGCGGGCTGCCGCCGGACCTGCATATGGAGCCGGTCATCATGCGCGGCGACCCGGGCCGCGTCCTGGTCACGGCGGCCAGCCGCGAGAAGGACCTGCTGGTGGTCGGCGCGGGACGCCGGGGAGCCTTGCAGCGGCTGCTACACCGGCAGGTGAGCCGCTACTGCCTGACCCATGCGGCATGTCCCGTCCTGGTCGTGCCGCCGAGCCAACTCGCCCAGGAGATGGAGCATCGGCTGCACGCCTGGCTGGTCAGGCACCGGGCTCTCATCCCCGGCAAGGATGAGCTCAGCGGCCACCACGGCTGAGCGCCGCTGGCAGCAGCTCGGCGGGGAAGTCCTGGTACGCGACGGGAACGAGCCAGCGGCGGATGGCGGCGGCGCCGACCGAGGTGTAGGCGGGGGCGGTGCTGGCGGGCCAGGGCCCGCCGTGGTGCTGGGCCTCGGTGACCGCGACCCCCGTCGGCCAGCCGTTGAAGACCACCCGGCCCACGGTCCGTGCGAGCACGTCAGCCACTTGCCTCGCCAGTTCCATGTCGGCCGCGGACGCCTCGTCGGCGTGCACCACACCGGCCAGGTTCCCGCCGAGCCGGGCCAGCACCGGCAGCAGGTCCGCGAGCGACCGGTAGGTGATCACCAATCCGGCCGGCCCGAACCGCTCCTGCGCGAGGCCCGGCAGCCCGGCCGCGAAGTCGGCCAGGCCGACCTCGAACACGGCGGGCGTGGCCGACCATGGGCCCTCCCCCGCCTGGCCCTCGGCCAGCTCGGCGACGCCTGGCCGGGCGCCAAGCTCGGCGACGGCTGCGGAAAACGAATCGTGGATCCGGGCCGTGAGCATCGGGCCGCCCGCGCTCGCCTGGATGGCCCCGGCGATCGCCGGCCGCAGGCGCTCGTCCCCGGCGGGGACGAACAGCAACCCCGGGTTCGTGCAGAACTGGCCGACGCCCAGGGTGAGCGACGCCGCGTACCCGGCGGCGATGTCGGCGGGCCGGGCGGCCGCCGCGCCGGGCAGGATGACCACCGGGTTGACCGACCCGAGCTCGCCGAAGAACGGGATCGGGAGCGGGCGCTGAGCGCAGATGGCGGCGAGGGCCAGCCCACCACGCGCCGACCCGGTAAAACCCGCGGCAGCGATCGCCGGGTGCTGCAGCAGCCGCACTCCCGCGGCCACGCCGAACGCGACGGCGAAGGTCCCGGCGGGCGCCCCCGCTCCGGCCAGCGCGCCCGCGACGATCCGGGCGGTCAGCGCCGACGTCCGCGGGTGACCCTCGTGGGCCTTGACCACGACGGGGCAGCCGGCCGCGAGGGCCGACGCGGTGTCGTTTCCGGCGACCGAGAACGCGAACGGGAAGTTCGACGCGGCGAACACCGCCACCGGGCCGATGGGCCGGTTCACCTGGCGCAGGCCCGGCACACCCTCCCCGCCCGGGCTGACCACGGCATCGGCGTACCCGCCGTCGGCGAGGACTGTGGCGAAGTGGCGCAGCTGCCCGGTAGCCCTGGCGACCTCACCGGTCAGCCGGGCCGTTCCCAGCGCGGTCTCGGTGTCCGCGGCCGCCACCAGCTCCACCGCCGCGGCGTCCAGGGCGGATGCCACTGCTTCCAGTGCCGCCGCGCGCCCTGCGGGCCCCGCCTGCTCCCACGGGCCGCTGGCCGCCGCGGCGGCCTGGGCGATCGCGTCCACTTGGTCGTCGGCCGTCTCCGGCACCGGATCCCCGGCCGGCTGGCCGGTGCGCGGGTCGTATCCCTGGATCATCGCTGCCATCCTCGTCTACCCGGCGCCGGTCCGCGGCCGGCCGGTGCCGCCGTGGCCCCCGGCGGCCTGACCCGCCCGGCACGCCTCACCTCAGGCGGGCGGCATCGTAGACGGGCAGGGTGAACTCACCGCCAAGGTAAGCGAACACGGGGTCGGCGGGGTCGGGTTCCCCGTGCTCGGCGATGACTTCGGCGGCGTGCTCTTCCGCGTCGTCGCGGGGCTCGTACCCGAGCGACCGGGCCTCCGCCAGGCTGACCCACCCGCCCCGGGTGTTGGCCGAGACCCCGTAGGCCACCCGGAAGCCGGGATCTGCCACGGTCAGGCAGGCCTCGAACAGCCGTCCAGCGTCGCCGGGGGAAAGCCAAGTGGACAGCGACCGCGCACTCCGCGGCCGCTCCGAGCAGGACAGGATCCGCAGGCAGATCGCGTCCATGCCATAACGGTGATGGTAGAGCGCAGCCAGCGCCTCCCCGGTCACCTTCGCCACCCCGTAGTAGGTGTCGGGCGCGGGGAAGGCGTAGTCGGGCACGGGGAACCCCGAGCGCGGGAAGAACCCCACCGCATGGTTCGAGGAAGCGTAGATGACCCGCGGCACGCCCGCCCGGCGGGCCGCCTCGAAGGCCGCATAGCTGCCCTCGATGTTCACCGCCAGGATGCGCTCCCACGCGGCCTCGTCCGCGATCGCCGCCAGGTGGATGACTGCGCCCACGCCGGCGCAGGCGGCGGTCATCGCGTCGAGATCGGCGACGGAGGCCGACACGGTCTCCTCGCCCGGCCCGGCGGTCAGGGACGCCGTGTCCAGCAGGCGCAGGGTCCGTCCCGGCCGGGCCAGGCGGGGCCGCAGCATGGTCCCGATCTGGCCGGCCGCACCGGTGATGAGGATCGTCGGCACGGCAGCCAAGCTTAGCGGCCGGTAACGGGACCGGCCGGCTTCGGCGGGAACCTGGCAGCGGCCGCCGGGCGGGGCCGACCGCCGGCAGGCCGGCGCGCTACCCGCCGATGATGGGCTGGAAGATCGACAGGTACTGCTTCTGCTTCCTGCCGCTCACGTCCGCATAGTTGCGCAGCCGGGCATATTCGGCGGCGCGGAGGAAGACCAGGTCACTGGTCGCGACCTTGGTCAGCAGCGCCTTCTGGCTGCCCGTCGCCTTGGCGGCATCCGTGGCGACGACGGGCTGCGCCGCGGGCACGGGAGGGATGTAGTTGATCGCCTCGGTCAGCATGGCCGCGATCGCCGGGCGGTAGTACCAGTCCATCAGCATCATCGCGTCGACCGGGTTCTGTGCCCGCCGGGGGATCATCATGTTGTCGGTCCGCATGTTGCCGCCCTCCCGGGGGATCACGAACCGCAGGTCCGTTCCCGAGGAGAGGTTCTGCAGGAAGACGTCGCCGGACCAGGCCATGGAGATCCAGGTCTCACCCTTGCTCAGGATGTCGATGTACTCCTGCTGGTAGTACCCGCGGACCAGCCCGGCGTCCCGCTGTTCGGCAAGCGCCCGCGCCGCCCGGCGCCAGCCCGCCGGGCCGGACTTCTCCGGGTTGATGCCCTGCCTGATCATGCCGAAGTTGCCGAGGTCCAGGAGGTCCGACATCATCCCCACGCGGCCCTTGTATGCGGGGTTCCACAGCTCGTCGATGCTGGTGATCGGCTTCTTGATGAAGTTGGGGTTCCACGCGATACCGGTGGCTCCCCCGGCCCAGGGCATGCTGTAGGTGTTTCCCGGGTCGAACGACCGGTTCTTGAACCTGGGTCTGGCGTAACGGTAGAAGTTCTGCATCAGGCGCTGGTCGAGCGGCGTCAGCTCGCCCTGCGACACCAGCTCGGAAAACTGGAATCCGTCGGTGACCACCATGATGTCGTAACCGATGGACTCGCCGGCCCGCAGGATCGGGTTGATGTCGTCGTACCAGGATTCGTCGTCCTGGATGACCTCCGCGTAGCTCACCGTGATGCCGGTGGCGGCGGTGAAGTCCTGCAGGGTCTGGTGCCCCGGATCGATGTAGAGCGGCCAGTTGGCGAAGTTGACGCGGCCGTGCTTGCGCTGGCGTGCCCAGAACGCCGCGACCGAGTCCCGCGGCGAAGGCTGCGGCGCCGCGCGGATGGGCTGGGCTGCGCATGCTGCGGCGAGACCGCCTAAGCCGGCAAGCCCGGCGAGGGCGAGGGTGTCGCGCCGGCGTAAACCGCGAGCGGCCGCGGCCGCGGCCGCTGCCGCTGCCTGTGCCGCAGGATGGGCTAAGGAGCGCGGGCCAGACCCGCCCCCGGGTGCCGTTGTACCAGTCAGGTCATCGTTCATTTGCTCACGCGATCGTTGTTCGCGGGGTGGCGACCGGATTACTCAGCCGGCCGGCGCCAGCCGATCACAACACTGGCGATAGCGCACAGAATACCGACTGTGAAGATCGCAGTCCCGAAAACGAAAACCTGCGGCGGAATTCCGATCCGGATCGCGCCGTAGACCCACACCGGGAACGGCGTCGCGGCGCCGCTGACGAAGTTGGACGTCACGAAGTCGTCAATGGACAGCGCGAACGCCATCAGCGCCCCGGCGAGAACGCCGGGCATGATGATCGGCAGGGTGATCTTGCGGAAGGTGACCCAGGGGTTCGCCCCGAGATCGGCGGCGGCCTCCTCCAGCGACCGGTCGAAGCCGGTCAGCCGCGCCCGGACCGTGACCGCGACATACGCGATGCTGAACGCGACGTGCGCCAGCAGCAGGGTGACAAAGCCGCGGGCCAGGCTGACGGTGACGAACAGCCCGAGCAGCGAGGCGCCCAGCACGATCTCGGGGGCGGCGATGTTGAGGAACATCGTCTGCTCGACCAGCGCCTTGCCCCGGAGGCGGGGCGGCCGGTACCGCACCAGCGCCAGCGCCAGCAGGGTGCCGATCAGCGTCGAGAGTATGGTGCTCGCGATCGCCAGCCGGACCGACAGCCAGAACGAGGACGTGAGCCCCGGGACGTTGCTCCACTCCCGGTACCACTGCAGCGTGAACCCGTTCCAGGCGAAGCTCACCTGGGGCAGGCCCGTGGTGACCCTGTTGAAGCTGTAGAGGACCATCACCCCAATGGGCAAGACCAGGTAGGCGATGACCAGCCAGGAATAGACGGGCAGGATGAACCTCGTCCACCGACGGCGCCGCCGCCGGGCCGGCCCGGCCGCCCGGGTCTCGACGGTGGTGGCAGTGGAGACTGCGCTCGCAGGCGCGGTCACAGGTACTCCTCAATCGTGCGCGAGCCGAGTATCCGGGCGTACGCGAAGATGCCGATGAGGGCGACGGCCATCAGCACGGTCGACAGCGCGGACCCGCCCGCATAGTCGAGGCTCACCAGGAACGAGTTCTGGATGACCGTCCCGATCATGGTGTCGCCTGTGCCCCCGAGGATCTGCTGGTTCACGTAGTCGCCGAGGGCCGGGATGAAGGTGAGCAGGAACGCCGCGAACATGCCTGGGATCGTGAGCGGCAGGATCACCCGCAGGAAGGCCTCACGCTTGGTCGCGTACAGATCGTAGGCGGCGTCGAGCACCCGCTTGTCGATCCGCTCGATCGCCACATACAGCGGGAGCGCGGTGAACGGCAGGTAGTTGTAGGCGAGCCCGGCGATCACTGCCCATCCGGTCGCGAGGATATGGAAGTTCTGCGGCAGCAGGCCGATGTTCTTCAGGCCGCCCAGGATGATGCCCTGGTCGGACAGGATGAACTGCCATACCACCGTCCGGATCACGAACGAGACGAAGAACGGCACCAGCAGCATGAGCAGGAAGAAGTTCT
>DAITAE010000067.1:0-12573 GCA_036824445.1 Streptosporangiaceae bacterium
GAGTGGTGGCTCGCGCCTGCGTGAGCGGATCGGCATCGTTCTCCAGGAATGCGGGTTCGAGGAGCTGTTGACCGTCCGGGAGATTCTCGACCGACAGGCTGGCTACTATCCTGCCGCGCGCCCTGTCGAGGAGGTCATCGATCTTCAGGTTGCGGTGCCCGTCGAGGATGACGATCGTGTGGATGCAGTCGGGGACGAGCTTGATGGCCCGCGAGGTGTGCTCGGTGCCACCGGTAGCACGGAAGGTAAACGTGCCCGGGTCGGCCTCCCGGTAGCTGCTCAGGTTGCCGAAGGCCAGGTTGCTCGCCAGCACCTCTTTGCCGGCGGTCACCGTTACCACGTGCTGGTGCAGCGATGCCTGGATCACCCTGACGAGTATCTTGCCCTTGGGCGTCTCGAGCCGGTCCCGCAGGATCTGCAGCCTGATGCCGTTCGCCGGCCCCATACCGGCCACCGTGTAGGCGTGGTCGGCCTTGACATGGACCGTGGTGGACAGGACCGGCGGCGAACCTGGCGCTGCGCCCGCCGCGCGCATGGCGACGGTGTATTGGCCCGGGGCCACCCTCATGTAGGACGCCACCGTGCCGTAGGCGACATGGTGCAGGACCACCTTCGCATGCGGGTTGCTGAAGGAGTACAGGTAGACGTCGACCGCGGGGGTGTTCGGGGACAGGTGGGCCAACCGTATCCAGCCGTCCGTGCCAGGCATCGACGTGGAGGTGGCGGCCGAGGCGGCCGGGGCCAGCAGGCCGGTCAGCCCGGCCGTCAGGACCAGGCTGGCTAGCATCCGGCTCAGGCGCGCATGGTTGGCAAGGACTCTCACGACAGCCTCATTTCTCGAACGGTTCCGGTCGCGGGGCGTTGTTGTCTGCCTGGGGACCGGCTGGTGGGCCATCGGCATGGGAAACCGTTCGGCTGTTCGGCCGCCGACATGGAAAAACCGTGCGGCTGTTCGGCCACCTGTCACTGCTCACGCGGTCCACCCCCACGTGCCCGAGCTACGGGGCACCCCCTATGCGGGACGCATGACAGCACAGAACCAGCCGCCATTTCCGTAATATGAGGAAATTCGCTACGGAGTACTACTCTCCGTGACTAGGCGCGCGGCGCCCGTGCGCCGAGGCTCACCAGGGATCGCCGTCGCGCCAGTCGCAAGTCAGCTCGCTGGACAGGTCCAGAGAGACCTCCACCGGAAGGACGTAGATGCAGCCGTCCTCCTCCTCGGTGCGCCTGATGCCCGCGGGTGTCAGCGCCGAGGACGGCCCCTGCCACAACTGCCAGCCGCGCGCCACGTAGAACGCCGCCCCAGCGTCGGAGGCGCCCAGGGCGCCCAGCTCGTAGGCACCGCGCACCACCCGTTCGAGCGCGTCCATCATGGCCGCGCCATGTCCGCGTCCGCGCCGGTCCGCGCGCACCCCCACGGCCTCCACGTAGCCGGTACGCAGCGCACGGCCGCCGTTGAGCAGCCGTCGCTGGATCACCGATGCGTGGCCGATCAGCTCGGCACCATCCCACACCAGAGCGTGCACCCCGCCCAGGGCGTGTTCCCAGTCATCGTCGGTCATGTCGTCGAAGACATTGTCCAGAAGGGCCCGCGCCGCCTTGCGTGTGGCGATATCCAGGTCGGCGGTATGGGCGGTACGCAGTTCAGCCATGGCACCATCCTCACCATCCGCGCCGATCCGGGCGACGGCATTTCGGCACGTGGTCGGCAGGTGACTATCCAGCCGCGCCGGCCTCCGGCCGGTCAGCAGGGTCTGGCCCGACCCGCTGGTCCAGCCAGCGGTGCAGCGGCGCCGCGGTGCGCAGGAAGCCGACGACGTGGTCCTTGGCCTTCGCCGTGCTCAACCACGGCGCGACCGGCCAGTAGCGCCAGCAGATCAGGCCCCGGTAGCGGAGCAGGTCTATCCGGGGATGGTCCTTCGGATAACCGCGCGGGGCGCTCCGGAGGGTTTGCCCACCACCGACCTCGAGCCCTTCGGACCTGAGCCGCGTCACCACCTCGGCTAGCTGGGCGCCGCCACCCTCCTCGGCGACCGCGCGCCGGTATCGATCCTGCTGGGCGGCGGTCATGATGAAGTAGCCGAGGCCGGCCGTCAGCCCGTCCGCGCTGAACCTCACGTACCCGCCGCGTTCCAGAGTCGCGTAGATCTCCGTCTTGTAGGGCTGCCTGCCGGCGCTGAACCGCATGTCCCGGTAGGGCCGGGCGATCCGCCCGGGACCGAACTCCTCGCTCAGTTCCTGGAGCAGTTCCGCCATGGGTTCTCGCACGGACGCCTCGTAGAACGCCTTGTGCGCGCCCCAGAACTTCTTGGTGTTGTCGGCCCGGAGGTCCTTGAAGAACTCCACGGCCTCCGTGGACCATCCCGAGAACCCCATGCCTCCAGCCTATTGAGACAGTCCCACCTGGAGAGGGCATGTCACCGGGCCTGCCACGGCTGCCGGCCTGGTATCGGATGGTCGCCAAGGGCACGAACACGGCGAGCAGCAGCAGCGCCTGAACCGGCACCTCAGTCGCCGCCGTTGCCTTCGCCGCCGCCGCCGTTCCCGTTCCCGCCGCCGTTGCCGTTCCCGTTCCCGTTTCCATTCCCGTTGCCGTGGCCGCCGCTTGGCTGCGCCACGGCGGTGACCAGCACGGTGCTGCCGGCCGGCACCTGCCCGGAGGGCTGCACGGACACGACGGTGCCTGGGTCCTGCTGGTCGCTGGTTATCCAGGCCACACGGGGGTGCAGGCCGAGCTGGCGCAGCTGCTCGCGTACCGTGCCGACCGGCTGGCCCACGAGCGGGCCGTCGTTCACCGTGACGGTGCGTGGAGCCGGGGCGCTGGATGATGCCCGGGCGGCAGGCGACCCCCCCGGGCGCGAGGGCGATGTTCCGCCGAGCGCGGATGCCAGCAGCCACCCGGTCAGGCCGGCGATCAGCGCCACAGCGGCCAGGACCAGAACTACGCCCCTGCCGGGCCACGATCTGCCGCCCCGGAGCCGTCGGTCAACGGGCGGGCGGCTCGCCGCCTCGCCGTCCACAAAATCCGGTGGCATGGTGTGGACCAGCGTCACCGGCTGCGCATCCGTGGCCATGGTGGCCGGCGGGAGCCGGTCAGGGCCCCGCGGCACGACGCCGTGAGCCAGGGTGTCGCGGAGGTGGCCGGCACGCTCGGCTACCGCCGCGGCGCTGGCAGGCCGTGCGGCCGGGTCCTTGGCGGTCAGCTCGGCGGCCAGCACGGCCACTCCGGACGGCACGTCCGGAGGCAGCGGCGGCAGCGGCCGGGTACGGTGGGCGGCCGCGATCTCCAGCGGGGACCCGATGAACGGGACGGCGCCGGTCAGGCATTCGTAGGCGACCACGCCCAGGGAATACAGGTCGCTGGCCGGGGTGGCGGGGGCGCCCGCCGCTCGTTCCGGCGCCAGGTAGGCGGGCGTACCCACCAGCGTCCCCGTCAAGGTCAGCGGTGCGGATCCCGCCGCATGGGCGATGCCGAAGTCGGTGATCTTCACCTGGCCATCGGGGCCCAGCAGCAGGTTGGCCGACTTGATGTCCCGGTGCACGAGGCCAGCCTCATGCGCCGCTGCCAGTCCCGCGGCGGCCTGGGCAACCACGTCCATGGTGTGTGCCGGGTCCAGCGGGCCGCCGGCCAGCACCCCGGCCAGCGAGGGCCCGTCGACCAGTTCCAGCACCAGATACGGCGATTCGGGCCAGTCGGCGTCGCCGTAGTCGTACACCTGGGCGATCCCCGGATGTGACAGGGAGCCAGCGTGCCGAGCTTCCGCCCGGAACCGCGCCAGGATCTCGGGATGCTGGGTGTACTCCGCCCGCAGTAGCTTGACCGCGACCGGCCGGCCCAGAACAAGATCCGTTGCCCGCCAGACCTGGCCGACAGCACCCGCCGCGATCTGCGATTCCAGGCGGTACCGGTCCGCGAGCATGACGATGGTGTCGGACACAGCGACCAAACCTATCCTTCCGTGGCGACTTCATTCCCGTCGGCCACAAGATCCGCGGAAGAACCCCCGCGGCGCCGACTCGCTGGATTGTGCTCGGCGGCCCACAGGATGAAGCCTCCGGCCCGGCGCCTGACCATAGCGTGAAGCCCCTGGTCGGCTCACCTGCCCATGGCGTGAAGCCCCTGGCCAGCGCCTGCCCGTGGTGCGAAGCCGCGGGCCTGGCCGCAAGCGATCGCAGCGCGCAGGCCGGCTTGGACCCGCCCCATAGCAAATCGCAGGGACCCAGCCTCGGGGACGGCTGGGGCCCCGCACAGGGAAACACCCATTACCGGCTAAACGCCCGCCACGCTCGACCCGTTACGGCCCGCGGCAGTCGCGAGCCAGGTCCGGTGGCTGCGTGCAGCCACCGTTCGCAGGCCGATGAGGCAGAGCGCCTTGCGCGGAGGAGGTCCGCGCACGCCGGATCGGTGAAGGCGGTCCGGTACCCGTCCTGACGGCCACGGTCCGCGACCTGTTCACCGGAACCAGGAGATGAGATAACGGCCTGGCCGCTAAGCCTGCGGCGTCTCCGCTGCCACCCCGACCGGGACGGGCAGCCCGCCGCTGATGGTGGTGCCGTGCCCGGGCTGGGAGCGGACGTGGAGGGTGCCGCCGACCGCGGCCAGCCGGTCGGCCATGCCCTGCAGGCCGGTGCCGTGGGTGGTCGTGGTGGTGTCAAAGCCGGCGCCGTCGTCGGCGACGGTGAACTCCAGGTGCCCATCCCGGCAGGCCAGGGCGACGGTGGCCTGAGACGCCCGGGCGTATTTGGCGACGTTCTGCAGGGCCTCCAGGATGCAGAAGTAGACGGTGGCCTCGGTCTCGCGCGGGTAGCGCCCCATGCCATCGGCGTCGATCTGGACGGGAATCGGTGCCCGGCCGGCTTGTGCTTGCAGGGCGGCGGCCAGTCCCCGGTCGGCGAGCAGCGGCGGGTAGATGCCGCGAGCCAGGGCGCGCAGGTCATCCAGGGCGGCGCGCAGCCCGCCGCGGAGCTCGCCGGCCAGTTGCCGGACCTCGCCGGGGTCTGCCGCGGCCTCTTCCAGCAGGGTGAGCTGGACGGACAGCGCGACGAGCTGCTGCTGGGCGCCATCGTGCAGGTTCCGCTCGATCCGCTGCCGCTCCTCGTCCTGGGCCCGCACCAGCCGCCGCCGCGACGCCCGCAGGTCGTCGATGCTGGCTTGCAGCTCGGCGGTCAGGGCGACGTTGCGCAGCACCAGGGCGGCCTGGGACGCCAGGTGGGTCAGCAGCTTGTCCTCGGTGGCCGACACCGCCTCGTTGCGCGGCTTGGACACGGTGATCGCGCCGAGCAGCTGACCGGTGTGCCGGACTGCGATGGCCCGCGTCGCGGCCAGCGCGGGCAGCCCGCCGTCACCGGTGAGCGCGACGGCGGCGGGCGGAGCCGAGCCGGGCGGCCAGGTCACCAGCGGATGCAGCCGAGCGCCGACCCGGACCCAGACCTCCACCCGGTCTGCGCCGGTGGCCCCGGCAAGCACGGTGGCCATCTTCTCCAGTGCCGCGCCGGCGTCCAGCTGGCCGGCCATGTCCTGCGCGAAGTCAGATAGCACCTGGTAGGGAGTGGCGCGCTGCCCGTACACGATCCGGTTCGCCAGCAGCTGCGCCCGGCGCCGCAGCGGCTGGAACAGCACCGCGATCGCCAGCGCCGCCACGGCATTAAGCAGCGGCCCGCCCGCATACCCGGCCAGCGTCCCGATCCCCACCACGATCAGCACGTAGATCGCCGTCAGCGCCGCCGAGAGCAGGCCATACCGGATCGCGCGGTTGATGATGACGTCGATCTGGTACAGGCCGTGCTTCAAGATCGCTACCGTGATGATCGCGGGAATCCCGAACAGCGCGATGACCGGTATCACGGCATAGGCGGCGGTCGTCACAGGGTTTGACCCGGTCCCGGTGGCCGCGGTGGCCAGCAGCGCCGCCACCTGGCAGACGGCGGCCGCCACCACCGCCAGCGTGATCCACTTGATCTGCTGGCGCACCACGCGCCCGCCTGACCGGTAGCGGATCACCAGGGACACGAAGGCCGCCGCCAGCAGCACAGTGAGAAGCACGGCTAGGCCGTTGAGGGTCCCGATCAAGACAGTAGACAGGACAGGTCCCAGTGACCCGATGCCGAGCGGGTTCGCAACCGCCAGCGACTCGCCGCCGGGCGCCGGCAGCGCCATCAGCCCCGGTTGCACCACGATCCCGATCATCGCCAGCGCGGTGGCCAGCAGGCCCAGCCCGGCGAACGGGCGCCAGCGCGGCGACGGAAGCGTCCCGGACGGGAACAGCAGCAGCATGAAGCCAAGCACCGAGAACACCGGCACGACGCTCCACTCAGCCAGCAGGCCCACCAGCTCCGGCGCTGGCAAAGTTCCGGGATGGGCGATGCCAAGAACCGCATAGGCCGAGGCCGACCCCATGATGGCCAGGGCGGCCCCTTCGCCGAGCAGCAACCAGCCGATCACGTTGCCCGCGCGGCGGACGACAAGCGTTCCGAGCGTGGCATACAGGACCGCAGCGGGCGCCGCCCACAGGTTGGTAATGCTGTCCGAGATCGCCAGGTCGCTGAACGCCAGGACCGTCAGCACCGCCCCGGCCAGCGACACCGCCGTGACCAGGACCCATGCCGCGGCGGTGACACGCCTTGAGCCGGTCACCGGAGAGCCGCCGCCAGCGCTCCGGCCAGTCTCACCGGGCGGCGCCGCAGAACTCACCTGCGCCACGACATAGCCCTATAGCTCGTGCCGCCGCGACCAGAAGTAGAGGTAGCCTGCGGTGCCGAGGATGAGCAGCCCGTCAAGGGCGTGCAGGGCGCCGTAGACCGCGTGGTCCTCCCCAAGCCCGGCGAGCAGGCTCTGCACCAGCGAGGTCAGCAGGACCAGCAAGGCCGAGCCGGCGATCGCGCGGGCCCCCGGCCGGGCGATCACCGCCAGCACCAGGATGAGCAGCGCGATGCCGCCCAACGTGAACCCCAGGGTCCGGTGCGGCGCGAAGGCCGTGTCGCCGGCGGCCGCAAGGCCCTGGTCCTCGAGGCGGAACACACCCAGGCCGGCCAGGAAGATCTGGGCCACCCCGGCCAGCAGGAACGCCAGCAGCAGCCACTGGTACCCGAGGAAGGCGCCGCGGCGCAGGCCCGTGACAGGTCTGACCGAGCCGCGCTCGGCGTCGGCTGCGAGTGCTTGTTTCTCGCTCATTTTGTCCCCCCTTTGCACGGTACGCGTACAGAGCAAACCTAGAGCCGCGGCGTTGTCACGAACACCGTGCTGGCCACCTGGATGGGGTGAGGCTGACCCCCCTGCCGGTGCGGTTGTCCTCCTCCTGCGCCGGCCGCCGGGCTCGAGCCCGGTGACGTGCCCGAGGCGGCCTGCGCTCTGCGGGGCTGGCGGCCGGGCCGTCATCCACCGGCAGTCCCGGTGCCTCTCCCGGTCACTGACGCCGCTGCCGGCGTACCTCGGCGGCGGCGGCCTGGGTGATCTCGGCGGGCATGCCGAGAAACGCCGCGTAACGCTCCGCTGCCTGCTGGAAGCGCTCGCGGTCGCGGCCGGAGATTTTGCCGAACGGCGCCAGCTGGATGGTCACGGCTTCCCTGCCGATGGCCCGCCGCCAGAGGCCCACGACCCGGCCGTCGAGCACCATCACCGGGTTGAGCAGGTCGCCGTGCGAGAGCGAATGGTTCCGGACAAGGGCGCCACGATCGGAGTACCCGACGGTGTACTCGTCGAAGGCAGGGAGCAGGTGGACGCCACCAGGGACCGTGTCGGCGGGCCGGCCGGCGCCCTGCCAGTACGTCGCGCCGTCCAGTTCCTCGGCTGCGAGCGCGGGCCCGGCCAGCCCGATCGCCTCGCGAGCCTCGCTCAGCTTCAGCCCGGACCACCAGCCGAAGTCCCTTGCGGTCGCGGGACCGTGGCTCGTGAAGTAACGGGTCGCCAGCTCGGCCAGCGGGTCGCCGGGTTGGCGCGCGCCTGGCGCCCACTCGTCGAGCAGCACGAAGGTCGGCTGCCTGCCATCGAGCGGGCCCAGGCAGATCAGGCCGGTCATCGACAGGTAGCCGAGGATGTGGCCGCCGCGGCTGCCGCTCGGCGAAGCCGAACAGTCGATGCCGCGCTCGGTGAGCAGGGTGTACAGGTCCTTGCGGCGGACCCGCCGCCCGCCGCGCAGTGCCTCCGTGACTACCTCGGCGGAGCGGTCGAAGACGGCATCGGTCAGGCCGATCCGCTGGTAGACGCCGGCCATCTGCCGGATGCGGCGCCCAGCCAGCAGTTCGAGCATCCAGCGGGCGTCGGCGGCCGGCACGAGGTGGATCGTGCCGCGCATCGGCCAGGTGCGCAGGATCGCACCACGGTCGATCGCGGCCTCGACCGTGCCCGTACCGGCCTGCCCGGCCCGCAGGCCCACCGCCCACAGTGACTGGCCGTACTCCTGCGCCTGGACCGCACCGAGATGCGTGACCACCTGGGCCGGATCCCCGGCCACGGTGGCGGCGAGAAGCTGGTTGGCCAGCCGCCTCGCCAGCAGGCCTTCGGGGGTCACCGCGTCATCGTATGGGGCCGGCTGTCACGCGGTCCTGCTGGGCCGCACACCTCGATCGGCAGCGGGCCAGTGCCCGCCGCTACCTTCTGATCACGACCTTCAGGGCGTTGTGCTTTCCCGCCTCGGCGAACGTGTCGTAGGCCGCCATCATGTCGTGCAGCGCGAAGTCATGCGTGCCGAAGAGGTCGGCCGCGATCTTCCCCGAGCGGACGAGCTGCAGCAGCACCGGCACAGTGGTGCCGTCGACCAGGCCGGTGGTGATCGTGACGTTCTTGATCCACAGGTCTTCCAGATGCAGCGTGGTGGGTGCCCCGTGCACGCCGATGTTGGCGATGACCCCGCCCGGCCGCACCACCCTGGTGCAGATGTCGAACGTGGCCGGTACCCCCACCGCCTCGATCGCCACATCGGCGCCAAGGCCGCCGTCGGTCAGTGCCGCGACTTGCTCCTCAGCGTCCGCGTCGGCTGTGTTGATCGCGACGTCGGCGCCGAATCGCAGCGCGTGCTCCCGCCGGGAGTCCGCGACCTCCAGCGCGATGATCCTGGCCGCACCGGCCAGGGACGCGGTCTGGATCGCGGCAAGGCCGACCGGCCCCGCGCCGACGACCACGACGACATCGCCCGGCTTGACGCGGCCGTTTCTGACCCCCACCTCGTAGCCCGTCGGCAAGATGTCGGCCAGGAACAGCACCCGCTCGTCGGTGACCCCCTCGGGTACCTTGTGCACGCTCGTCTCCGCGAACGGGACCCGGGCGTACTCAGCCTGAGTGCCGTCGATCAAGTGCCCGAATATCCATCCGATGCCGCCGGTGGCCAGGCAGTGGCTCGGCATCGCCCGCTTGCAGTAGGCACAGCGCCCGCAGGATGTGATCGCCGGCACAAGCACCCGGTCGCCCTCGGCGAGGCTGTTCACCGCCGAGCCCACCGCCACGACAGTGCCGACCGCCTCGTGGCCAAGAATGCGGCCGTCTACGACAGCAGGCACATCCCCCTTGAGGATGTGCAGGTCGGTGCCGCAGATGGTCGTCGTATCGACCTGGACCACTATGTCGGTAGGCTCGACCGGACTGGGGTCAGCGACGGTTTCCCAGGACTTCTGACCGGGGCCGTGGTACACCAGCGCCTTCACGGCGACCTCCAGACGATGACAGTTATCGCGATGTCCGCATGTAGCGGACACTAATCGGCACGCCAGCACGCCGGGACTCACTATGAGACGGCCTGATGCGCGCTGCCGGCGGGAATGATGGCGACGTGGAGTCGCTGACCGAGCTGCAAGAGCGGCGGGTGTTCGAGTGCCACCTGGCACCAGACCTGGCGCTGGGGACGCTCGAGGAAGCGGATGCGTTCCTGCGCGACCGCGGATTGCTGACCCGCACCATGGACTGTGCGCTGCCGAGCCTGTATGAGGCATGTCACGAGGATCCGTACCGGCCCGGGAGCGTGGGCTTCGCGACCTGGCCGGCGACGAAGTGGCCGTGGTTCGGCGAGCTCGCCGAGCGCGGCTACCTGATTGCCGCGGTCCACCGTGGCAAGAACCTGATCGTGACCGGGGAGGTGGCGCGCCTGCTCGACCCGATCTGCCGCGCGGAACTCGAGCGCATGGGCGCCGCCGACCGTGGCTGGGGCCGGCTGCTGGATCATCTGGCCGCAGCGGGACCGTCCAGCGTCGACGATCTGCGGACCGAGCTTGGGCTCAAGCGGCAGGAAGTGAGGTCGCTGCGGGCACCGCTCGAGCGGTGCGGCGCGATCGTCTCGCGCTCGCTGGAGGTGACCGCCGGCCGGGGTCACCTGCATTCGAGCGAGCTGGCACGCTGGGATCAGGCCTACCCTGGCAGCGGCGAGACGGGTGCGGACCCGGCCCGCGCGCTCAAGGACCTGGTCGCCGTCGGCGTGCGCGCAGCGGTCGTCGCGCCCGAGGCCGAGCTGCGGCGCTGGTTCTCCTGGCAGTGGTACTGGACGGACACGCTCGTCGGCGACCTCGTCCGCGAGGGCCGGCTGCGGAGGGTGGACGGTCACGTCACGGCAGCGGCCTGACCGGCCGGGAGCCGAACGGCACCGGGCGGCGCGGGTCCACTGAGCACGAGTCTCAGCAGGGACCGCCTCACCTGCGGTCGCGAAGGCCCGCGACCAAACGGAGATGTTAATGCTGCGTTCGTTTTCGCTGAACCCAGCGGTCGCCGTCGTGCGTGATAGTGGGTGCCGCCTACCCCACGGCACCGAGCGGGGCTAACAGTCGTGAGGGACTCTCGATGTGCAACCAGAACGAATGGATCGTGCGTGAGGCATTCCTTGCCTACGACCGCGGCGACGTGACGCGGATGATGGACTTCGTGGACCCGGACGTGGACTGGACCTACCTCGATTCGGGCCCGGAGGGCCCGCGGCCGCGGATCTGCCGTGGCCGCGGGGAGCTGGCGAATGCGCTGCGCCGCCAGGCCGACCTGGGGCTGCGGGCCGAGCTCGAGGAGGTCATCGCCGCCGGGGACCGGGTGATGCTGGTGATGCATACGCCGGGGATCGACGAGTACCGGCACCGGCAGGCCGACGACCGGACCTACGACATCGTCACGGTCCGGGACGGGCGGATCATCGGGCTGCACGCCTGCCGCGACCGCAGCGAGGCGCGGTCGCTCGCCGGGATCAGCTAACCAGCCACGGCGGGCGACGCTGGCGTCGTGATCGACCCGCGCCAGGACGTCTTCAGGGCCGATGGAGAGGCATCTGGAGGACGGGGAAGACCACGCCGTCCTGTTGCGGCGAGCATAGCTCCGGGGACCGCAAGCGCGTCCGCGCGGCCCGGTTCCTCCCGGGCGCCTTGTTCCTCCCCGGGCGCGCTGGGGAATGATCGACGGGTGATCGCGGCCGGCCGGGAGGGTCGTGCCTCCGCCGGCGGTGCCCGTCCCGCAACCCGGGCTGAGAGGTGAGAGTCATGTCAGACAAGGTCACGAGGCGTGGGCCCTGGATCCTCGCCGCGATCGCGGGCGCTGCGCTGGCAGCCGGGGCCGCCGCCCGCCTGCGAGCCCGCCAGGCTTCGGGCGAGGCGGACGCACCGGCCGAGGTCGGGTTCATGCGCGCCCTGCACGCGGCGCTGCGCCGCGACCTGTCCCGGCTGCGCGATGCGGCCGCGCAGATCGACAGCTCAGCGGGGGCGCCGGCGACGGTGCTGGCCGGCTGGGACACCTTCCGCGCTGAGCTCGACAACCATCACCAGGCCGAGGACGACGATCTGTGGCCGGTGCTCCGGCGGGAGCTGTCCGATCCAGGCGAGCTGGCGTCGGTCGACGCCATGGTGGAGGAGCACAAGCACATCGAGCCCGCTCTCGAGGGCGTGGACGCCGCGCTGCGCGGCGGGGGCGAACTGGCGGCGCCTGTCGAGACCCTGTCCACCGTCGTGCTGGACCACCTGGCGCACGAGGAACGCGAGGTGCTGCCCCTCATCGAGCAGCACATGACCCGCGCGCAATGGCGCGCGTTCATGGTCAAGGAACGGAACAAGCGCCCGCCGCGCGAACGGCCTGAGTTCCTGACCTGGGTCCTCGACGACGCCGGCGAGCGGGACGCGGCAGCGGTTCTCACCGAGCTACCGCCGCCGGCCCGACTGGTCTACCGCTGGGTGCTCCGGCCCCGCTACGACGCACAGCACCGGTGGCAGATCTCCAGCACCGCGGCGCCCGGACGCGACACCTGACGCCGTGGAGCTGAGCCCGTTCCGGATCGAGCGCTTCTACGCCCAGTACGAGCACACCACGCGGTTCATGCTGTCGAGCAGCGACTGCCAGTCGCGCACGATCGCGGAGCTGCTTGAGCTCGAGCCGGACGCCCACGAGCGGCTGCTGGAGTGCTGGTGCGGATACACCGAGCCGCCGGGTGCGCCCGCGCTCCGCCAGGCGATCGCGTCGATGCACGAGCGGACCGGCGCCGAGGAGGTTGTCGTCACCTCGTGCGCCGAGGAGGGCATCTTCCTGCTCTACCACGCCCTGCTCCGGCCCGGCGACCACGCGATCGTCGAGACGCCCTGCTATGAGTCGGCGCTGCAGCTCGCGCGCAGCACCGGCGCCGA
>DAITAE010000068.1:0-12561 GCA_036824445.1 Streptosporangiaceae bacterium
CCGGCCAGTCCGTGCTGCCGGGCAGTACAGCACATCCACCGGCGGAGGCGGCCCGGCCGAGCCCGGATAGGCTGCGGCCATGCTTCCCACCGGCCATCTGCTCGCCTTCGCGCTGATGTCTTTCGTGCTGATCGTGGTTCCCGGGCCGAACGTGCTCTTCGTGATCAGCCGCTCCCTGATGCTGGGCCGGGCGGCCGGGGTAGCCTCCGCCCTGGGCGGCCAGATCGGGGTCTACACGCAGGTCGCGGCGGTGGCGCTGGGCGTCGGGGCGGTCGTGGAGCGCTCGGTCGCCGTGTTCACCGTCATCAAGCTGGCTGGCGCCGTCTACCTCGTCTTCCTGGGCGTGCAGGCGATCCGGCACCGCCGCTCGCTGGGCACCGCGCTCGGCTCCGCAGCGGGCCGGAAGAGCATCGGCGCGATGCTGCGGGATGGCTTCGTGGTCGGGGTGAGCAATCCGAAGGCGATCGTTTTCTTCGCCGCCGTGCTGCCGCAGTTCGTCAACCCGTCCGCGGGTCACGTCCCGCTGCAGATGCTGCTGCTCGGAACCGTGTTCGCCGCTATCGCGGTGCTGTGCGACAGCACCTGGGCGCTGGCGGCCGGGACGGCCCGGGCGTGGCTTGCCCGCTCGCCGCGGCGGCTGGAGCTGGTGGGCGGGGCCGGTGGCCTGGTCATGATCGGCATCGGCGCCGGCCTGGCTCTGACCGGCCGCAAGGACTGACGCCGTTCTCACACCACGGGCGGTGGTCTGCCGTCGGCGGTCGCGGCGAGTTCCGGGTCCCATGCGCACACGGCGCACGCGTGGCGGAACGCCGAGCGGGCGAACTCCAGCGCCGCCGCATGGGGGTCCGGGGCGGCGATGACGTCGTCCCAGTCCAGCACGAACAGCCGCTGCGAGTCGTCCCAGCGGGCGGCCGGAGGGGAGAGGGTCGCATTCTCGAAGCCTTCAGGCGCCGGGTGCGCGTAGGAGTAGAACGCCGGCTTGCCGTAGCGGGCGTCGCCCGGCCACCAACCGACGGCCACGTCCTGCGCGTCCATCGAGTTGCGCATGATGAAATCCCTCGATGGGGGGTCGGCCGGCAGGCCCGAGAACAGGCTCACCGCCAGGTCGAAGGAGCCCCACCACGCGTTCACCGGCGTGGACCGCCCGCGGAACGGCGCGCGGTACTCGGCCAGCACCAGCGCGGCCTGGGTAGCCATCGCGAAGTAGTCACCGACCTCGCCGGGATCGTAGCGCGCGTGCTCGTCGTCGGCGTCGAGCGGGGTGTCCCACGGTACTTCCTGCGGCGCCGGGTTGATCCTCACTTCGCCGCCGGCGTCGCGCACCGCTGCCAGCACCTCGCGCGTCACCTCGCCGACCGCCCGGTGGGGAGTGAGCGCGATGCGCCGGACCCGGCCGGCGCTGTGCTCCACGAGCGCCTCATGGCGATGCAGATCGAGCGCGACGACCAGTGATCCGCTGCCGTTGGGCGCGGGCAGCGGGGCGGTCTCCCAGCCCCGCGCGGTCAGCCGCAGCGCCGCGTGCTGAAGCTGTGGCTCGGGCGGGGCGAGCGTCGCCGCCAGCTTGCCGAGTACCTGGGTATGTGCGTGCAGCGTGTCGCAGGTAGCTCGCCAGTCCTCGTATGAGCGCGCAGGCCAGCCACGGGACATGACCGCACACTAGTAGCTCACCGCTGGGCGCTCAACGCAGGGCCGGTCTTGACCTCCCGTCCGGCAGGACCCGGCCCGGCTGACGGCGCGGCTACAGTGGCATCCCGAAAGGCGCCTCATGTCAGCTTCCCCGTCAGCTCACGCTCGGTCGGCCATCGTCACCAGGCTGCGGGCAGCGGGCTGTGTTTTCGCCGAGGACGAGGCGCGGCTGCTCATGTCCGCGGCACGGACGCCGGCCGGCCTGGCCGCGATGGTGGACCTGCGTGCCGCCGGCCAGCCCCTCGAGCACATCCTCGGCTGGGCGGAGTTCTGCGGCCTGCGGATAGCCGTAGACCCCGGCGTCTTCATACCGCGCCGCCGCACCGAGTTCCTGGTCCGCCGGGCCGCCGCTCTCGTCCGGCAGGCGGCCGGCCCCGGCGGCGGGGACCCGGCCCCGCCGGCCGTGATCGTTGACCTGTGCTGCGGCTCGGGCGCGGTGGGAGCCGCTCTCGCCGCCGCCCTGGGCCGGGTCGAGCTGTACGCGGTCGACGTCGACCCCGCCGCGGTCCGGTGCGCCCGCCGCAACGTCGCGTCCGCGGGAGGCCAGGTCTACCAGGGTGACCTGTACGGGCCGCTGCCCGCGAGACTGCAGGGCCACGTCGACGTCCTGGCCGCCAACGTCCCGTACGTTCCCACCGAGGAGGTCGGGCTGCTGCCCCCGGAGGCGCGCGACCACGAGCCCCGGGTGGCGCTCGACGGCGGCGCTGACGGGCTCGACATACTGCGGCGCGTGACCGCCGCGGCGCCGGGATGGCTGGCACCAGGCGGTCACCTGCTGTTCGAGACGAGCGAGCGGCAGGCGCCGCAGGCCGTCGCGGCCGCCGCCCGCGCCGGGCTGATCCCGCGAGTGGCCCGCTCCGGTCGGCTGAACGCCACCGTCGTCATCGGCACCAGGCCCGCCCGGCTAGCTCCCCGACCCATCCGGAGTAGCGGCTGACGTCTTCTCTCGACGATCGAGCGGCCGCACCGTCGTCGCTGCGGTAACTGACGGAAATGGTGTCGTATCGGCGGCGGACGAGCTCGCGCTGCCGGGCCCGCTCCGCCACGTCGTCGGCCTCCATGGCTGGCATCCTGCCTGGCCGGCTCCGGTCGGGCCACGCCTTAACGGCCCGGGCCGTGGCTGCGGTGGCTGGCTGGCTGCTGCTACGCGCGCGGTGGCTGGGGGGTCTGGGACGCTTCGGCGAGCCGGGCGTGCAGCCGTTCCCGGATCTCGTCCGGAGTGTAGGCACGGCGGCGCCGTTCGGCGCGGGCGATCACTACCCCGGTGGCGGCGACCCCTGCCAGGCCGGCCAGTCCCAGCATCTTCCACCAGCGCATCTGCTTAGGCTAGACCATGCCCGCCGCAAGCATCTCCCTTGATAAGGCCGTGGATCTGGCGCGCACGGGTGATGTGTGGCTGTTCCGCGGGCGCAAGATGGCCGACCGGGCGATCCAGGTGGCGACCAACAGCCCGGTCAACCACGTAGGCATGTCGGTGGTCATCGATGACCTGCCGCCGCTGATGTGGCACGCCGAGCTCGGCCGGTCACTGCCCGACCTGTGGGCCGGTTCCCGCCACCGCGGGGTGCAGCTGCACGACCTCCGGGACGCGGTCGTCGTCTGGGCCACGAGGTACGGCCAGCGGGCGTGGCTGCGCCAGCTCGAGCCCGCGGTGACGGGCGCGATGGAAGACGCCCTCCTGCGCACGATCGCGCGGCTCGATGGCACCCCCTTCCCCTCCACGACCCGGCTCGCGTCGCGGTGGCTGCTCGGCCGCGCGCCGGCCGTCAGGCACAAGACGGCGGACGTCGATCTGGAGACCGCCTACTGCGCGGAGGTGCTGGCCGTCACCTACCAGGCCATGGGGCTACTGCCGGGCAGGCACGATCCGAGCTGGTACGACGCCGGCCGCTTCTGGAGCGGTGATCACCTCGGCCTGCGCGACGGGTACCGTCTCGGCGGTGAGATCGCCGTCGACGTTCCTGCTGACCTGGCCGTGTGAGCGTGCGGCCGCCGGCGCGGCGAAACGGCCGGATCCCGCCGCCGGCGATCAGCGGCCGCGCCCGGACCTAACGGTCTGACTCGTATTTGAAGGAGATCTGCAGCTTCGACCGGTAGGCGATCTCCCCGTTCTCCTCGATGTGGATGTCCTGCTTGACCACCTCGGCGACCCGGACGTCGCGGATCGTCTGGCGCACGGTCCGCAGCGCTTCCGCCGCGGCTTCTTCCCACGAGTCACTGCTCGTCCCGATCACGTCGATGACCTTGTACACGCTCATGACGACCCTCCTTGATGCCGTGAATCCCACGCCTCCCGTCCGGCGGCGTCCAGTAAATCATCAGCGGGCGGACGGGTTGCGGGATGGGGCCCGCTCAGTCATCACGGTGCACGATGCCAGGAGCGAAGGCCGGCAGGCAGACGGAGATGTACTCCGCCCCGCCGCCGGGCGTGCTGTAACGCACCCATTCGCCCGGCCTGGCGTGCACGCCCTGGCCGGCCGCGACCGTCATCCGGCCGCCATCGAACTCGACGACCAGGGCTCCCCGCAGCACGATCGTGACCTCGTCGAACTCCGGCCGCTGCCCCGGCTCGGCCCAGCCGGCCGGGCTGCGCATGTGGGCGACGCTGAGCGCGGTTTCACCCGTGCTGGCCCTTCCCACGTACTCGTCGATCAGCTTCGGCGGGTCACCCGCAGCAGCCACCCTGCTCGGCTCGCCGATCAGCTCAGGCATGCCCGCCAGTATCCAGCAGGGCCCATCGC
The DNA here is from genome assembly GCA_036824445.1 of Streptosporangiaceae bacterium. Lineage (GTDB taxonomy): Bacteria > Actinomycetota > Actinomycetes > Streptosporangiales > Streptosporangiaceae > UBA9676. The sequence goes on from DAITAE010000068.1 coordinate 4,428, forward strand.
CCCGGCTTATCTGGGTCGCTGGAGCTCGGCTGCACCCAGGTCCCGGCGCGGGCCGGCTAGCGGCGGCGGGCGGCCACCGCCTGGAACTCGACCTTCGCTCGGAACGGCAGCGCCCCCGCCTGGAAGGTCAGCCGCGCCGGTGCCGTGGCCGGGTCGGGGAACTGCCTGCGCCACCACTCGTTGATGCCGCTGTAGTCACCGATGTCGCCGAGCACCACTTGCACGTACAGGAAGTCGGCGGGGGAGCAGCCGCCCGCCGCGGCAATGGCGGTGATGTTGGCCCAGGCACGGTCGGCTTCCTCATCGAACGTTCCCGGCACGAACTTCCCGTCCGCGTCAAGCGCGGGCATGCCACTGATGTACACGATGCCGTTCTCCTCGCTCGCCAGGCTGAACGGGAAACCTGCCGGGAGCCCGGGTCCGGAGCTGATTCGCTTGATTGTCATGGCTGGCCTCGCAGGAGCGTTGTTGCCGTGTATCAGATCACCGCGGCCGCCATCTGCGCCGTCGCCTGGTCAAGGATGTCGGTGCTGGTGGCGAAGTTCAGGCGCGCGTAGCCGCCGCCGGCGGCGCCGAACCGCAGGCCCGGCTCGAGCGCGACGTGACCGCGGTCGAGGAACCGCTCGCGGGCCTGGTTGTCGGGGCCGAGGGCGGCGCAGTCGAGCCAGGCGAGGTAGGTGGCCTCGGGCGGGTGCCAGGCCAGCATGGGCAGGCGCTCGCGCAGCAGGTCAGCGAGCAGGATCCGCCGGCGGTCGAGGGTGACCAGGAGCCGGTCGAGCCACGGCCCGCCCGCGGTGAACGCGGCGATGGTGGCGATCGCGCCGAAGTGGCCGATCCGCCAGCGGCTGTCGGAGGGGAGCCGTCCGGCCACCGCGGCCATCCGCGGTGCGGCGGTGACGATGGCGGCGCACTTCAGGCCGGCCAGGTTCCAGGCCTTGCTGGCCGACAGTACGCTGACGGCGAGCTCGGCGGCGCCGGGGACGGTCAGCAGCGGGGTGAACGTGTGGCCCGGGAGTGCCAGCGGGCCGTGGATCTCGTCGCTGACGATCGTGACCTGGTAGATCCGTGCCAGCCGGACCAGGGCGGCCAGTTCGTCCGGGGTATGGACGCGCCCGACCGGGTTGTGCGGGTTGCACAGGACGTATGCCGCTGGGTGGGTGGCGAAAGCCGTCTCCAGCGCGGCGAGATCGAGGCGCCACCCAGCGGCGTCGTGGGCAAGGGGAACCTCCAGCAGCCGGGCTCCGGCCTCGGGGACCCAGTCGAAGAACGGCGGGTACACCGGGGGGCTGATCACGACGGCATCACCCGGGCGGGCCAGCAGCCGGAGCAGCTCGACGACGCCCACGCCGACATCGGTCACTGCCGTCACCGACGCCGGGTCGACATCCCAGTTCCACCGGCTGGCAGCAAAGCCCGCCAGCGCCCTGCCCAGGCCCGGCACCGGCATCGCGTACCCGGCGTCGGACCGCTCGACGGCCTCATGCAGGGCTTCCGCGACCGGTTCGGCGAGGGCGAAGTCCATTTCCGCCACCGTCAGCGGCAGCACATCGGCCGGGTACGTTTGCCATTTCGCGCTGCGCCGCTTCCTCAGCACCGCGAGCGGGTCCACCGGCAGCTCGGGCACACCAGAGTCCATGGGCACAGCCTTCCCGGCCGGGTCGGCAAGATCAAACGCCGCGGTGCCGCCGGGCGCGCACCGGCCGGCATTCCGGCCGCCACGCGGCGCGGTAACCAGCTCGCGGCGCGCGCCGCCTCCGGTGTCTCCGGCGGGTGATGACCCGGCCGGCGCGATAACGGCACCGATCGTGAGCCGCTCACCTGGTGCAGCTTCCGGTGTAGAAGCCGGGGCCTGCCAGGCCAGGGCCGGTGATGCGGGGTCGGTTGGCGCCACCGCCGGGCTTGTAGGCGGTGTCGAACCACTGCGTGAAGAACTGGTCGAGCCTGCTGCCGCACGCCGGGTTCCGGGTCGGCAGCCAACGGTGGAACACCGCCTCGAGCTGGGCCTCGGTAATGACGCCTCCGCCGTAGTGGCGCTGAATCTGCCGCAGCGCCCCGGCAAAGTTCGACTTGCCCAGGATCTGGCGCAGGGCGATGTAGGCGATGCCCGGGCGCTCGTAGGTTGCAGAGCCGCTGAACAGGCCGTACGGCGTCGGGTTGGATGGGGCGGCGGTCCAGAACCGGCCCTTGCTGGCGTAGCCCGCGTTGAACTCCTTGACCAGCCTGCGCTGGAAGGCGCGCCGCCCGGCCTCCGTGCCCGGTCCTCCCGCCTGCGCCTGAGCGCGCCTGGCGGCGAACAGGAACTCGGCGAATGTCGCCATGCCTTCCTTGAAGAAGGTCAGGTTGTAGCTGGCCTCCGTTACGTGGTCGCCCCACCACTGATGCATGTTCTCGTGATACAGCGTGTCGGTGTCGATCTCGCCGCCAGCGAAGGTGATCATCGTCTGCATCTCCTCCTCGAAGGAGGCCGATGGCCTGCCGACGACCACACCGTCCGAGGTGAACGGGAACGGCCCGGTGAACATGCTCTCGAACCGGGTGATGTCCGGCTGCTTGTTCATGATCGCGCGGTTCTTCGACTTCCGCGCTGCGCTCAGCGAACTGGCCTGGGCCTGGTAGAACCTGATCCCGCCGACGGTTCGCTTAGTCAGGTCGAAGCGGCCCACGCTGTTCTCGACCAGATAGCTGGCGACCGGCGCGGCCGCGTGCCAGTGCCAGGTCACCGAGCCATGGGGGAACCGGCTGTCAGGCGGGTGGTGCGTCCGGCTCACCAGGATGCCGTTGGCGAGCACGGTCCTCCCGGCGTTGACCGTGTCGGCGAAGTCGTAGGTCGGCTTGGCGCTCGGGTGGTCGTTGAGCGGCATCCAGTCCTCGGTGCCGACCGGCTCGGTGGTGACGAAGCCGCCATCGCCTTTCGGCCGGTTCGACCTGAACCATCCCTCGGTCGTTCCGTCGCCATCGTTATGAACTCCCGGCCTGCCGGTATAGGCGACGGTCACGGAGAAGATAATGCCGCGCTTGATCGGCGCGGTCGGCGTGATGACCAGCTTGTTGGCGGGACACTGGGTGCCGTTCTTCGAGTTCGGCTTAACGCTGGTGGAGGCCAGCTCGGGAGAGCAGGCCGGGGGCAGGGGATTATGGGCCGGCCCGCCCACGGGATTGAGCTGGGATGCCTCGTGGGCCAGCGGATCGGGGTCGTCTTGCCCGTTCGGGTCGCCCGGGTAGGTCGGCTGCACGAACCGGAACGCCGCCGGCCTGCCATTCACGGTCACGGAGTTGACGGCCATCTCCGGCCCGGCGGAGGCGTTGGCCGACGTGCGCTCGAAATCGAGGCTGAAGCTGGTCAGGCACTGCGTGGCCCGGTCGGTGAGCGTGACGTGGTTGCCCGGCAGGAACCTGTTGCTGGTGGCGTCGTAGACCAGGCGCACGTCGGTGTGCAGGCTGGTATAGCCGCCGTTGCCGGTGTCCGGGTACACGTGGGAGCCGGGCGCCGAGAGCGTGTGCGCACCCGCCGAGCACCGCCCGTGACGGTGCGCGGCGGCGCCGGTTCCAGTGAGCGCTGGTAAGCCGCCGCCCGCCAGGATCATGGCGAAGCTGAGCGCTCCGGCAACCGCGTAACGCTGACTGGCCATCGTGAACGCTCCCTTCACCCGCTTACCAGAACGTCGGCTTCAAACCTTATGTACCCGGAGCACGCCTCGTCCCGTCCTTCCCTTCTGGATAATGACGTGCGGCGCCCGGCGCCGGCCACCAGCCCGGGCCTGCTGTCAGGCCGGTTCGCCCGGCCAGAGCGCTGCCAGCTGCGCCGGGCTGATGTTGCCGCCGCTGCAGACGACCGCCACCTTCCGGCCCGCGAACCGCTCGGGTGTGCCCAGCACCGCAGCGAGGGCGGCTGCGCCGGCCGGCTCGACGAGGTTGCGCGTCTTCTCGATCATCAGCCGTGTCGCATCCTTCAGCGCCTCATCGGATACCAATACGAAGTCGTCGAGCAGTTCCCACAAGATCCGCTGCGGCAGTTCGAAGGCGGTCCGGGTCGCCAGCCCTTCCGCGAGCGTGTCCATGGTGGCGTCTACGAGCGAGTGGGTCTGCCAGGAGCGGTATGCAGCCGGGGCCGCTTCGGACTGCACACCGATAACCTCGATCGACGGGCGCACCGCCTTGGTCACCACGCAGGCCCCGGCCGCCCCACTGCCACCTCCGACAGGGACAACGATCACCTCGATGTCCGGCCGGGCTTCGAGGACCTCGACGGTGTAGGTGGCGACGCCTGCGATGAGCAACGGCTCGTTCCCGGAGTGGATGTACCGGTACCCGTGCTCGGTGGCCTGCTTTTCGCAGTACTCGCGCGCTTCGTCGAAATCGCGGCCGTGGAAGACGACCTCGGCGCCGAGGGCCCGCATCGATTCGACCTTTACCGGGTTGGCCTGCTCCGGCACGCAGATGATCGCGTGCACGCCGAACAGGTCTGCCGCATACGCGACCGACTGGCCATGGTTGCCGGTCGAGGCCGTGATGACGCCCCGGCGCCGTTCATCGTCGGTCAGCTGGCTGACGAGGCTGACGCCGCCGCGGACCTTGAAGGCCCCGATCGGCTGATGGTTCTCGTGCTTGACCCATACGTACGCGCCGGTCATCGCGTCGAGCGCGGGATACCGGTAGAGGGGGGTCGGCCGGAGGTAGGGGCCGATGCGCTGGCGCGCGGCGAGGACGTCGGCAAGGTCCGGGACAGACGTCGCGGTCATGCCACGTGTCTACCACGGCCCCTTTCCTGGGCCGCCGGCAGGCGATCTGCCTGGGCGGCGGTGCGCCGGGCCCGGCGCACCGGGCTAGGTTTTTCCTGTGGCTGGCGCGGTGGAGCTCGAGGTCGGGAGCCGGACGGTAAGGATCTCCAATCCGGACCGGGTGTATTTCCCGGCCCGTGGAGAGACCAAGCTCGACCTGGCCCGCTACTACATCTCGGTCGGCGATGGGATCGTCCGCGCGCTGCGCGAGCGGCCCTGCATGATGCACCGGTTCCCCTCGGGAGTCACCGGGGAGAAGGTCCACCAGAAGCGGGTTCCGCACGGCGCGCCTGCCTGGCTGGAGACGGTGCGGGTGGATTTCCCGCGTTACGGCAGGCACGCCGACGAACTGTGTGTTACCGAGCTGGCCAGCATCGTGTGGGCGGTGCAGATGTCCACCGTGGAGTTCCACCCATGGAATTCCCGCCGGGCCGACACCGAGCGGCCCGACGAATGGCGCATAGACCTGGACCCCATGCCGCGCTGCGAGTTCGCCACCGTGCGCCGGGTCGCTCACATCGTGCACGAGATACTCGGCGAACTCGGAATGACCGGCTGGCCCAAGACCTCGGGTGGCAATGGCCTGCACGTCTACGTCCGGATCGAGCCGCGGTGGGGCTTTGCCGACGTCCGCCGCGCCGCGCATGCCTTCGCCCGCGAGGTCGAGCGCCGCGCCCCGGACCATGTCACAACCACCTGGTGGCGAAAGGACCGCGACCCCACCGTGCTCTTTGTCGACTACAACCAGAACGCCCGCGACCACACGATCGCCAGTGCGTACTCGGTGCGCGGTGTGCCGGAGGCGACCGTGTCCACCCCCATTACCTGGGGCGAGATCGACGACGTCGACCCACGCCAGTTCACCATCGCTACGGTGCCCACCCGCTTTGCCGAGCTCGGCGACCTGCACCAGCGCATCGACGACTCCGCCTACTCGCTGCAAACCCTGCTGGCATGGGCAGAACGCGACGGCCTCGACTAAGCCGCGCCTCACCCAGCAGAGATCGGGAATGGGTGCAGCACAGCTATACGAACCACACCACCAGGTCCGGCGCGGTGGTCACGAAGTCGTACCGAGGGCCGGACGCTTCGCGGGCACGGCGATCGCCCGGGTGATCCTCACCAGGCCCGGCCGTCTTCGCCGTAGGCACCGCCTTGATCTAAATACGGCTCTATTCCGCGACCGCTGCGCGGTGACACTGCGCGGTGACTCTCGGTGACTGTGGTCAGGCACCGGGTCATAGTGGACGAGCGCCACGCCTATCCAGTGCTGCACGAACCCGGCCGCCTGGTGGTCGAGCCTCGCCGCGGTCGGTGCGCTTTCCGGAAGGCGGGACTTCGGTGGGCTGGCTACTGCCAGCATCTGCCGCTGACCCGGAACCTGTGCCGGCACCGTCGCCCGCCGCGGCGAGCAGGTCAAGGAGGGGGCCGACCCGAAGGCCTTCCTGGGCGCTGTGCCGGAACACGGTGTCGGGGTTGACGGTGTACCGGTTGCGGCGGCCGATGCGGCCCCGGGTCAGGTAACCCGCGGCCTCCAGATCGGCCACGATGGCCTGGACGGTGCGCTCGGTCAGCCCGACAACGGCGCTGATGTCGCGCATCCGCGCCTGCGGGTTGCGGGCGATCTCCACCAGCACATGCCCGTGCCCAGTCAGCAGCGTCCAGCTGCCGCCGGCCTCGTCGAGTGAACTCATCCCTCCGATCATAACCTCGCGAGAAGATCATCGCGAGAAGAAACACACGAAGTTTTAATCGCGTGTCTATTGACAGGCTTACGCTCGGGTGCCCATGCTGAGGGGGACGACTGAGCCACCCTTGACGACACAAGGGATGGCTACCCGTGAAGGCTCCTAACGGCGCTACTGTCGAGGCAGGTGTGAAGATGCCGGGCGGCTCCCGTCGCATCCACGCGACCCCCCTACCCGAACCGCAGACCGCGGTAGTCCAGCTGCCCGCCGAGACCGACGCCACCAATACCGGCCTGGTCGAGACCGCGCTGACCAGCGCCCTGGCCAGCAGGCCCAAGGTGCTGATCGCCGACGGCACCAAGACGGCCTTCTGCGACTCCGCGGGCATCGCCACGCTGATACACGCTCACCGCCAGGCAGATGCCATAGAGGCGCAGCTGCGGGTGGTGATAACCAGCCCGTCAGTGCGCCGGATCCTAGAAATAATCGGCGCCGACCAGCTGCTCCTGGTCTACCCAAGCCTGCCCGGCGCGCAGGCAGACCGCTCACAGGTCGCACCCCCAGCCGCAGATCCTGCGCCGGATCCTGAGCGCCAGGAGATCGCATGAACCTTGTAGCCGACGAGCTGGCTGACGTGCTGCTCGTCGAGGACGACCCCGGCGACGCCCTGCTCATCCAGGAATCCTTCGGGCCAGCCGAATCCAGCAACCGCCGCTGCCATGTGGCCTCCTGCAGTGACCAGGCCCTGCGGTTCGTGCGCCGCACCGGCGAGTTCACCGACGCCCCCAGGCCCAAGCTGATCTTGCTGGACCTCAAGCTCGGGCAGACCCACGGCCTCGAAGTCCTGGCCGAACTCAAAAGCGATGGCGACCTGCTGACTATCCCCGTGGTCGTCTTGTCGTCCTCACGGCACCCAATCGACGTCGACCGCAGCTACGCCCTGCACGCCAACGGCTACATCGTCAAGCCCGTCGGTCTCGATGACTTCGTGGAGGCGATCAAAACGATCGATGCGTGCTTCCTCCGCCTCATCGAACCCTCACTACCCGGCGACCAACCCGATCCGCAACACCCCGTCCTGGACATCTAGATACGCCGGGCCCTCCAGGCTTGCCACCGCGGAATGACCAAGGGCTGGCAACGGGACACAAACTCGGGCCGCTTGTTCAGGCGCCCGAGCCGGGCTCGGGGCGCCAGGTGTCACGGCCCCGCTTCACGCCGGAGGCGGGGGCTTCCCAATGATGGTCATGCACTCGGTTTGCAGCACCGTTGATCCGTCAGGGCTGACCACCCGGAGCATGAGGTCGAAGGACACAGTCATCCCAGGGCCGTGCCGCATGCCGCGCTCGAACTCCACCGCGCCCGCGCCGCCCGCCGACGTGGTCAGCGTCGCGACCTCGTCGAATGGGGTGAGGAAGTTCGCGCAGCCGCTATGGGGCGCGGCGATGGCCCGGGTAACGGAGAAGGTGGTGTTGGGGGCGGCACCGTGGATGTTGACCTTGACCCGGGCATCGAAATCGGGCCGGCCCGCGCTTGTCGGGGAAACGATGACCAGGCCCGTGCCCTGTCCCGTCACGGCAGTCAGGGCGCTCATATCGCCGGTCGGGTCGGCTTGCGCCGCGGGCGCTGCGACCAGCGCCGCGCAGGCCGCGAACAGGCCAACGGCCA
>DAITAE010000564.1:0-3281 GCA_036824445.1 Streptosporangiaceae bacterium
GCCGGGAACTATTGACGTGCCATCGGTGTTATGGACCGTTTGGACGCTCTTCCTCAATCGAAGCGTGACCTTCGGCAACTAAACTGGTGATCACCGTCACCTATGGCGTTGCTCTGGACCAGGCAGTGCCCGGCTCATACCTTGGTAACAGCGGGCTATGGCCCGATTACTGAGCGGCGAGGCAGAAGCCCACAAGGCGAACCATGCCTGCCAGGCCCGGCTACCCGGCCAACTTGCGAGCGGATGCGGCGAAGGGAGAGTCGTGCGCCCGGAAGCATCGGGTGAACCGCTATGAGCCTGGCCTCGCAGGTCGGGACGGCGGCTGGGGTGCTGGCTGCGGCCGGTGCGACAGTCAGCCTGTGGCTGGGGGCGGAGCGTTACGCGGGGCCGTCCCGGCGTGCATACCGCTGGTTCGCCGTCGCCGCGGCACTGTGGGGTGCCGGCTTGATCGCGGGCCAGGTACTGGCCGTGCCGGCAGGTGCGGCGGCGATCCCGCTCTCGTTCGGTGACCTGCCTTCGCTGCTGGCGCTGCCGTTCGTGGCGGCCGGCTTTGCCCGGCTTGCGGCCGCCGGATCGCGGGACGCGGCCGCGGCCCGCCCGCCGGCCGGATCGCGCGACGCCCCGCTGGCCCGCGCGCCTGCCGGAACGCAGGATGCGGGTCTTGCCTCCCCGCCGGCCGGGGTCCGCGCCCCCAGCACCGTCGCCACCCGCTTGGCCGACGGGTACATCCTGGCGTCCGCGCTGTTCCTGGTCGCCTGGGTCACCGTGTTCCGCATGGTGTTCCTGCGGGCCGGGGCCGGGGTCCCCACCTTCGCCGTGGAGCTGATCCACCCGCTGGCCGATCTGATCCTGCTCGGCGCCTGCCTTCCGCTTGCCGCGGCGGCCGGCCGGCGCGGCGCGATCCCCTATCTCGCCGTACTCGTCATCACCGCGGGCGACGTGCTGGCGGTCGCCGCCCGGACCGCCGGCGCGCCCCCCCGGGTGGGGGCGCTGCTGGTCCAGGCGGCGGGGCTGGCGCTGCTCGCGAGCGCGCCGTGGATCGGCTGCGCCAGGTCGGCCGAGCTGGTCGGCCGCGCCGGGCAGGTGGGGCGGGTCGGCACCCGGTGGTGGGACCGGCTGCTGAAGGGTGCCCGGGACCCGGGCACCGCCGTCCGTCCGTCACCTGCCGTGCCGAGTGTTGCCACCGTGGCCGCTGTCGCGGCCGTAGTGGCGGCGGCGCTCGTCATCATCGGGTGGGCGCTGGCCGGCGAGAACGTGGACCGGCCGGTCGTGGCCATCATCGCGGGCACCACCTTGCTGGCACTGGCGCTGCGCGCGCTCGGGCTGCTCTGGCGGCAGAACTCCGCGGTCTGGATCTGGTACGAGTCCCGCCAGCGGTTCCGCGAGCTGGCCGACCGGACCGCCGACGTCGTCCTGCTGTGCGACCTGGGCGGGGTGATCAGGTACGCGAGCCGCGCCGTGGCCGGCTACGGGTACACGCCGGAAAGCCTGCTGGGCACGCCGCTGGCCGACCTGCTGCATCCGGAGGACCGGTCCGGCGGCAGCAGGGCGGTCCGCCGGGCAGTTGCGGACGCCACGAACCGGGTCGGCCGGTACCCGTGCCGGGTGCGGGCGGCGGACGGCACCTGGCGGCATGTCGAGTCCACGGTTTCCCGGTTCCGTGAGCCGGGCGGGCCCGCCCAGTTGCTGGTCACCGCCCGGGATGTGAGCACTCAGGTGGCGCTGCGCCGTCAGGTCGCGCACCTGACCTTCCACGACGGGCTGACTGGGCTGCCGAACCGCGCCTACGTCGAGCTGCGGGTACGCGAGGCGGCGGAGCCGGGTGCTCCAGCGGAGCCGGGGCCGGGTTCCTCCGCGCACCCGGTCATCGCCGGGGTCATCCTGCTCGACCTGGACCGCTTCACGGCCGTGAACGCAGCCGTGGGCCACGGCGCCGGGGACGTTCTGCTCTCCCAGGTCGGCCGCAGGCTGCGGGCCGCCGTACCGCCGCAGGACACGGTGGCACGCTGGGGAGGCGATGAGTTCGCGGTCCTCATCGAGGGGACGGTCAGCGCCGAAGAGGTCGCCGACATGGCCGAACGGCTCGCGCGCAGCGTGGCCTCGCCACCCTTCCGGGCCGGTGAGGAAGACATAAGCCTGACCGCCAGCGTGGGGGTCGCGCTCTCGGGCACGGGCCCGGCGGGAGGCGTCTGGCGCAAGGCGGACATGGCGATATCACGGGCGAAGGGACGGGGCGACGGCCGCGTCGAGTTCTACGCCGGAGCGGGCGAGCCGGACGATCCCCCGGCGCCGCGCACGTTGATGGGCGACGCCGGGAATCGGGCCGGAGCAGGACCCGAAGCGGGCCAGGAGGGGACCGGGGCGGCCAGCGGGGTGCCCGGTGAACCCCAGGCCGCCGCGCGCTGAGGAATGAGCCGTGTCCCACATCCCGAGACGCATGTGCTCTCAAGTTGACGGACCGCGCACGTTAGGCCACAGTGGAGATCGTGCTTTCCTGCCGCGTTCTCGTACTTGCCAGGCGCGTAGGTCGCTAACCAGCTACCTGCGCGCTCCCCTCGACTGCCCTAGGGCACGGGGGGTTTTTTGTTGCCAACTTGCTGCTACGGACTGCAGATGGGAATCATTGCGATGACTGACCAGACCACCACGACGCCCGGCTCACGGGCAGGGCTGGCGCGGTCGGTGCGCCAGGGCAACGGCCCATCGCCGCGCGACCTCGCCGCGCGGGCCGCGGCACGGGAAGCGGCGGCCGGCCAGCGGCCCGACCCGGCTAACCAGCCCGCCCGGCCAGCGGCCCCGGGCACCGAGCCCGCCGAGCCGGTGCAGGTCACGGGCGCGCAGGCGCTGGTAGCCGCGCTGGAGCGGCTCGGGGTCGACGTTGTCTTCGGCATCCCCGGCGGGGCGATCCTGCCGGCCTATGACCCGCTGTTCGACTCACGCAGCCTCCGTCACATCCTGGTCCGGCACGAGCAGGGTGCCGGGCACGCGGCGAGCGGCTACGCGCTCGTGACGGGCCGCCCGGGCGTGTGCATCGTCACCTCGGGCCCGGGCGCCACCAACCTGGTGACGCCGCTCGCCGACGCCTACATGGACTCGGTCCCCGTGGTCGCCATCACTGGCCAGGTGCCATCCGCGCTGATCGGGACCGACGGGTTCCAGGAGGCTGACATCGCCGGCATCACACTGCCGATCACCAAGCACAATTTCCTGGTCACCAGCGCCGACGACATCGCCAGGACCGTCGCCGAGGCGTTCCATGTGGCCTCGACCGGCCGGCCGGG
>DAITAE010000069.1:0-12560 GCA_036824445.1 Streptosporangiaceae bacterium
CCGACGACGTGACCGAGGTGGACCTGACCGCCAACCCCAAGCGGGTCACGGTCGACGGCGACGTCTACCTCGCCCGGACCGTCATCATCGCGACCGGTTCCCGCTACCGGGAACTGAGCGTCGAGGGGGAGAAGCGGCTGTCGGGGCACGGGGTGTCCTGGTGCGCCACCTGCGACGGGTTCTTCTTCCGCGACAAGGACATCGCGGTCATCGGCGGCGGCGACTCGGCCATGGAGGAGGCCACGTTCCTCACGCGGTTTGCCCGGTCCGTCACGGTCGTGCACCGCCGCGACGCACTGCGCGCCTCCAAGATCATGCAGGAACGGGCGTTCGCCAACCCGAAGATCTCGTTCCGCTGGAACAGCGAGGTCATCGGGGTGATGGGTGACGACAAGGTGACCGGGCTGCGGCTGCGCGACACCGTGACCGGCGAGGAGAGCACGCTGGAGGTCAGCGGGCTGTTCGTGGCGATCGGCCACGAGCCCCGCAGCGAGCTGTTCGCCGGCCAGCTGGCCAGGGACGCCGGCGGCTACCTTCTGGTGGAGCAGCCGTCCACCCGTACTGCCATCCCCGGCGTCTTCGCCAGCGGTGACGTCGTCGATCACACCTACCGGCAGGCGGTCACGGCGGCAGGCACCGGCTGCGCGGCGGCCCTGGATGCCGAACGATACCTGGCGAGCCTCGAGTCCTGACCCGTAAACCCGTCAACCACTGCGAACCCGTGAGAAGGAAGGAACACCGAGCGTGGGCGAGATGAAGAGCGTAACCGACGACAGCTTCGAGGCCGATGTCCTCAAGAACGACAAGCCGGTGCTCGTCGACTACTGGGCCGAATGGTGCGGCCCCTGCCGGCAGGTCACCCCGGTGCTGGAAGCGATCGCGGCGGAGCATGGCGACAAGCTCGAGATCGTCAAGCTGAACGTCGACGAGAACCCCGAGGTCACGAAGCGGTACGGGATCCTCAACATCCCGACGCTGGGTGTCTTCCAGAACGGCCAGGTCGTCAAGGAGCTCGTGGGCGCCCGGTCGAAGTCACGGCTGCTGGACGACCTCTCCGAGTTCATCTGAGAGCACCCGCCCGGCCCGGGCGATCGCAAGCCCGCGGATGGCGCAACGAACCGCGAGCTAGCCCCGTACGGAGCGCGGGCATGCCGCCGTTCCCGTGTCCGCGGGCACGCTGAAGCCGAAATGCGGAGCCCGGTTTCATTGACCGCTCACGGATATGCGTCACAGTGATTCACCTAAAGATCTTTTAATGCCGGGGGTTACTGGGCTGGTTATGGCGCCACGCAGTGTTATCCCTGGGTCATGAGGTATCTCGATGCAGTACCGGCCTGGCCTCCACGACGGGTTTCTCGCCAGCACCCGGCTCGACCTCACGCCTCTGTAAACCCCCGCCCATAAGGATCGGTTAGGCCCTCCGCCCCCACCCGTGGTGTATGCCGCCGCGTGGTGGTCAAGACTATGGGCGTGGAGTTCTTTTGCTACCACCGCGACCGGCCCGGCTCTGTGACGTTGCGCGAGGAGCTGCTGGAAGAGCACTGGTCCTACATGGACCGGTACCAGGCGCAGATGATCGCCCGCGGCCCGACCCTCGCCGACGACGGCGACACGCCCACCGGCAGCGTGCACATCGTCGATGTGCCCGATTCCGATGCCGCCCGCGCGTTCGCCTTCGACGAGCCCGGCTACCAGGCCGGCGTCTACCGGGACGTGCTGCTGCGCCGGTGGCGCAATGCGCTGGGCCGTACCATGTGGGACTTCCCCGGCGGCCGGGCCGACGGCAACCGGTACCTGGTACTCGGCCTCAGCACGGGGCAGGCCACCGACCTCACCGTCCAGGCCGGCCGGGATGACCTGATCGCCTACGGGCCGCTGCTATCCGATAACGCCGCCACCTGGCTGGGCACAGCGGCGCTAGTCCAGGCACCGGATACGAACACCGCACGCGCCATCCTGACCCCGGACCGGTACGCCGACATCGAGGTGCACAACTGGCAGTTCGGCGGGCGACCGTCATGATCCGCAGTCGGGCCTTCAGTAATCCTCACTATTGAAGATGGTTAGCGCACGATAAGTGATGCTGCGGGGCCGCACTTCCAGCAGTCGGGGCTGATCCGGGCGGCGCAACCCCTTTTGCGCGATGCGGCCCGGCAATTACCCGTCGGTCACGGCCGGTGCGAACTCACAGGGACGCGTGGCGCGGCCATGGGCGAGAGAATAGCGCCTAGCGGTTGAGGTATCGGTCGGCGACTCTCGGCGGCGCGCACGCCAGCCAGCCGTCGGTAATCGCGTCCCGCAGCGCCCCCCTGGCGGCTCTCCGCAACTGAATAAGAACAGCCGAATATCCGTCGAAATGCGGAATCGTGAAGAACGCCGCTGGATGCGCTGCGAGCACAGCTTCCTTTTCACTGAGATCCTCGACGCGAACAGCCAGGATAGGTCCATCCGGCGGGGTCTCGTCGCCGAACCGCCGGAGATCAGCCTTGCTGAACGGCCGTTCCCACGCGAATGCCTTGCCAGCGACGTACCAGGTCCGGTTGCCGTGACGTTCACCTTCGGTAACCTCGGGCAGCTCCGAGGCCATCAGGGCCACGTCGTCGATGGTCGCCACACTCGTACCGTATGCCTTGAGCTGGGCCGACGGGGATGCGAGCCCCCACGCGAGACCTGGTCCTCACCACACCCCGGGCACAAGTCGCTTGCGGCCGGCCGCGAAGCGCTCGTACTCGGCCCCCAGCGCCTGGGTCAGCTGCCGCTCCTCGGTGCGAATGCGCACCGCCAGGCCTGCGCCGCCCAGGACCGCGACGGCCACCAGACTCAGCACGTCATCACAGGCCAGCGCGAACCCAGCGAGCACCAGCGCGATCCCGGTATAGGACGGATGGCGAACATAGCGGTAGGGCCCGCCGGTGACCACCCGGTGCCCAGGCTGGACCTTGATCTGGTACTGGAAGAAACGGCCCAGGGTGGCGATCGACCAGGCGCGCAGCCCGATGCCCACACCGATCAGGGCAAGACCGGCCGCGACCGGCCAGACCAGGCCACCTGGCCACGGCAGCCGGCCCTTGCGGCCGAGTTGCTCCGCCGTGATGACCGCGGCCACGATGCAGGCGGACAAGACAAGAGCGGTGGGGTCGCGGGCAGCGGGCCCGCCTGCCCGCCAGCGCTGGCGCACGTTCATCACGAGCTCGAACACCACCCAGACCGCCACGGCGACGTTGAACGCCGTGGCGGCGTCGCCCGGCCGGAAGATCAGAGGCTCGGCCATGCTGCCAGTACACCAGCCCAGCCAGGCACCTCGCGCACCGGGCGTAACGGCCTCGCACGACAGCCGCCATTCAGGCTTTGACCGGGAACGATGCGGCGGGAATCAGCGCGGAGCCGCGGAGCCACAGCGCAGCCACGGGCCCGGGATCCGCCGCCCGGCGGGACCGGCGTGCCCGCGGGCAGGCCGGAAGGCTCCGGGCCGGATCGCTAGGCCATGCGCAGCGCCCGTTCCGGGGTCATCGAGCCCAGCAGGCGCTCCAGTGCGACTTCGACGTCCTCGCGCCAGGACACGGTCGATTTCAGTTCCAGGCGCAGCCGCGGGTAGTGATGGTGCGGGCGGACCGTCTTGAACCCCACCGCCAGCAGGTAGTCCGCGGGCAGCACACAGGATCCGTCCTCGCGGCGCCGGTCGCCGAATGCCTCGATCGCCTTGACCCCGCGCCTGGTGAGGTCCTTCGCCACCCCCTGGACGAGCATCCGGCCCAGCCCGCCGCCCGTGAACTCGTCCAGGATGTAGGCGGTCATCAGCAGCACCGCGTCGCCGCTCACCGGGCTGGTGGGAAAGGCCACGGAGCGCGGCACGTAGAGCGGCGGCGCGTACAGGACGTAGCCGGCGGGCGCACCGTCCACATATGCGATCTTGCCGCAGCTGCCCCACTCCAGCAGCGTGGAGGAGACCCACGCCTCCTTCTCCAAGGCCGGGTCACCCGCGGCCTGCGCCCGGGTGTGGCTCACCGGGTCGAGTTCCCAGAAGACGCACCGCCGGCACTTGTGCGGCAGGTCGTCGAGATTGTCCAGGGTGACGTTGGCGAGACGACGCGGCACCTGTCACCTCTGCGGTTGGATCGTCCGTGCGGTCGGATCAAGCTGTTGCGGCCAGATCGGTCTGTTGCCGCGGATTGCGCTGGTTTACCTCCGCCGTGGGGCGCACGGATCTTGCGATAGCAAGATCCCGACTACCCCCGGCCAGATCCCGTCCAGCCCGTACCCTGACATGGTACCCATCGACGTGAGGAGAGGCCGTGGCGATCGAGGACGCGACACCAGCTCGCGTTGGCCATACCAGCGGCACCGGCCCCGGGTCACAGGAGTCCCATGGGTCTCCTTCGCCCCACGGGTCCCTTGTGGATCCGCATGTCGGCCGCTACGCCGCGCGGGCGCAGGAGATGGTCGCCTCTGAGATCCGGGCGCTGTTCGCGGTCGCCGCCCGGCCTGAGATCGTCTCGCTGGCGGGTGGCATGCCCTACATCACCGCCCTGCCGCTGGACGCGGTCGGCGAGATGGCCGGCCAGCTGGTGGCCGACCGGGGCGCCGTGGCCCTGCAGTACATGTCAGCGCAGGGAGACCCGGGCCTGCGCGAGTGCATCTGTGACGTGATGGCACTGGAGGGGATCCACGCCCACCCGGACGAGGTGGTCGTCACGGTCGGCTCGCAGCAGGCACTCGACCTGATCACCCGGATCTTCGTGAACCCCGGCGATGTCGTGCTGGCCGAGGGACCGTCCTACGTGGGCGCGCTGGGCACCTTCGCGTCCTATCAGGCGAACGTCGTCCACGTCCCGATGGATGACGCCGGGCTGGTCCCGGAGGCGCTGGCCGAGACGATCGCACGGCTGGCCGCCGAGCGCCAGCAGGCCAAATTCCTCTATACGGTCCCGTCCTTCCACAACCCCGGCGGGGTGACGCTCACCGTGGAGCGCCGGGCCCGGGTGCTGGAGATCTGCCAGCGGGCCGGCCTGCTCGTGATCGAGGACAACCCCTATGGCCTGCTGGGGTTCGACGGGGAGCCGCTGCGGGCCCTGCGCGCCGAGGATCCGCATGGGGTGGTGTACCTGGGGACGTTCTCCAAGACGATCGCGCCCGGGCTGCGGGTGGGCTGGGCCCTGGCCCCGCCCGGGATCAGGGACAAGCTGGTGCTCGCCGCGGAGGCGGCGGTGCTGTGCCACTCCAGCCTGGCGCAGCTCATGGTGCGTGAGTACCTGACGGGCCAGGCCTGGCAGGAGCAGGTGAAGGTCTTCCGTGAGCTGTACCGGGAGCGCAGGGACGCCATGCTGGAAGCGCTCGCCGCGGTCATGCCGGACGGCTGCCGGTGGACCCGGCCCGCCGGCGGGTTCTACGTCTGGCTGCAGCTCCCACCGGGCCTGAACTCCAAGGCGATGCTTCCCCGGGCCATCTCCTCCCGGGTCGCGTACGTGCCGGGGACGGGCTTCTACGCTGACGGGTCCGGCGCCGGGCATCTGCGGCTCTCGTACTGCTTCCCCGAGCCCAGCCGGATCAGGGAGGGCGTCCGGCGTCTCGCCGACGTGGTGGGCACCGAGATCGAGCTCCGGTCCATGTTCGGTGCCGTCCCGGCCGCCTACCGCAGGTCCGGGGCGGGCCCGACGTTCCTGACCGGCCCGGCCGGTGTGGATTCTCCGCGGTGAGACAGCCGCTGCCAACTCCGGGCTCGGCCTGGGCGCCGCGGCCACCTGGCCACAGCGTTTGCGGGCGCGCCCCGGCATGGCCCCGCGCCAGCGGTGCCTTGGCACCGAGAGCCAGCCTCCCGCCGCGCCATCGTGCGCGCCTGCGGCACGAGCAAGCGATGTGCTGGCATGCGTGCCTCCGGCACGACGCACCGCGAGGGAGGCGATGACATGAGCGACCTGGGCCATGTGCTGATCCTGGCCGGCGGGCTGTCCGCCGAGCGGGAGGTGTCGCTGCGCTCGGGCAGCCGGCTGCGGGATGCGCTGCGGGAAGCGGGCGTCGATGCGGACATCGCCGACGCGGACGCCGGGCTCATCCCGGCGATCACCGGCGACCCTCCCAGCGCGGTCTTCCCCGCCATCCACGGCGCCTACGGCGAGGACGGGTCGATCCAGGAAGTGCTGGCCCTGCTGGGGGTGCCGTTCGTCGGGGCGACGGCCGATGCCTGCCGTTTCGCCTTCGACAAACCGGTGGCGAAGGCAGTCGCCCGGGCCGCGGGCCTGGCCACCCCCGCCTCGGTGACGCTGCCGAAGGAAACCTTCCACGATCTCGGCGCGACCGCCGTGCTGGAGCGCATCGTGGCGACGCTCGGGCTGCCACTGTTCGTCAAGCCGGCCCGCGGCGGGTCGGCGCTGGGCGCGACCCGGGTCGAGGCGGCCGCCGACCTGCCCGGCGCCATGATCAGCTGTTTTGCCTATGGCGACACGGCACTCATCGAGCGCTGTGTGGCCGGCACCGAGATCGCCATCGGGGTCGTGGACCTGGGTGACGGCCCGCAGGCGCTGCCAGCGGTCGAGATCCACCCGCTGGCCGGCGCCTATGACTACGCGGCCCGCTACACGGCCGGCCAGACGCGCTTCTACATCCCGGCCCGGCTCTCCGGGGATGAGGCAGCCGCGGCCGCGGCCGCGGCCGTCACCGCCCACCGCGCGCTGGGCCTGCGCGACGTGTCCCGGACGGACCTGATCGTTGAGGACGGACGGGTCTTCTTCCTCGAGGTCAACGTGGCGCCGGGGATGACCGAGACGAGTACCCTGCCGATGGCGATGGAGTCGGCGGGCCGGGCGCTCGGCGTGGTCTGCCGGGATCTGCTGAGCCTCGCGGCGGCCCGGGGAAGCTGAACCACGTCGGCCGCGACCACCCGCCGCCGCGGCGAGTCACACCCGTCATTTGGGAGCAACTGGTGACCCCACGCAAGAGTTTTGGCAGTGATAACCACGCGGGCGCTCACGAAGCCGTGCTGAGCATGATGGCCCGCGCCAACGCCGGTGACGCGGTCGCCTACGGCGACGACCTGTGGACGCAGCGGGCTTCCGGTGAGCTCCAGGAACTGTTCGGCTCCCGGGGAGGTGTCTTGCTCGTCTTCACCGGGGGGGCGGCGAACGTGCTGGGGCTCAGCCTCCTGCTGCGGCCCTACGAGGGGGTGATCTGCCCGGAGACCGCGCACGTCAACGTGGACGAGTGCGGGGCGGCCGAGCGGATCCTCGGCTGCAAGCTGCTGACTGTCCCCACCCCGGACGGGAAGCTGACACCTGCCCTGATCGCCAGCCGGCTGGGCGGCCGGGGCGATGTGCACCGGGTCCAGCCGCGGGCGGTCGCGATCTCCCAGGTGACGGAGTACGGCACCTGCTACACGCTCGATGAGCTGCGGGCGCTGGGCGAGTTCTGCGGTTCCGAGGGACTGCGGCTGTACGCCGACGGCGCCCGGCTCGCCAACGCCGCCGCATGGCTGGGCTGCTCACTTGCCGACATCGCCGCGCCCATGGACGTGCTGAGCTTCGGCGGGACGAAGAACGGCGCCGTGGGGGCCGAGGCGGTCGTGGTCATGGCCGAGGACCTGATGCCCGGCGTGTCCTTCCACCGCAAACAACAGATGCAGCTCGCTTCCAAGATGCGCTACCTCGCGGCGCAGTTCCTCGGGCTCCTGGAGGATCGGCTCTGGCTGCGCAACGCCACCCAGGCGAACCTGATGGCCCGCCGCCTGGCGGAAGGCGTGCGCGGCATCCCGGGAGTGGAGCTCCGGCAGGCCGTCGAGTCCAACGCCGTGTTCGCCTCGCTGCCCCCGGCCCACATCGAGCGGCTGCAGCGCGAATGGGAGTTCCACGTGTGGGACGAGACGACCCACGTGGTGCGCTGGATGACCGCCTTCGACACCACTGAGGCCGACGTGGACGCCTTCGCCGCGGCCGTGCTCGCGGCGGCGCCCAATGGCTCGCCCGCCGGTTTCACGTGAAACCCTTCGCCCGGCCATCGCCGGACCGCTCGGCGGCCCGGGGTCCGGCGCTCAGGCGCTCAGGTTCTGCGCCCACTCGGGGGACATGGCGGTGACGATCCGCTCCAGGTCCTGCAGGGAGGCGAACTCGACCACGATCTTCCCCTTGCGCCGGCCGAGCTCCACCTTGACCCTGGTGTCGAACGCGTCCGACAGCCGGTTCGCGAGGTCGGTGAGACCGGGCGCCGTGGGCTGCTTGGCCGCGGCGCGGCGGGCTTTGGGAGCGCCGTCGCCGCCCGTGGCCACGATCTCCTCCACGGCCCGGACCGACAGCCCTTCGGCGACGATCCGGTGCGCCAGGCGGTCCTGGGCATCCGGGTCGTCGAGCGCGAGCAGGGCGCGTGCGTGGCCGGCGCTCAGCACGCCGACCGCCACCCGGCGCTGGACCCCGGGCGGCAGGTGCAGCAGCCGGATGGTGTTGGAGATGTGCGGCCGGGACCGTCCCACCTTGTGCGCGAGCTCGTCATGCGTGGCGCCGAAATCATCGAGCAGCTGCTGGTAGGCGGCTGCCTCTTCGAGCGGGTTGAGCTGCTCGCGGTGCAGGTTCTCCATGAGCGCTTCGCGGAGCATGTCATCGTCGGTCGTGCCCCGCACGATGGCCGGGATGTGCTCCTGGCCGGCGCGCTGGCACGCGCGCCATCTCCGCTCTCCCATGATGAGCTCGTAGCGCCCCGGCATGACCTCGCGGACCACCACCGGCTGGAGCAGGCCGACTTCCCGGATCGAGAACGCCAGTTCGTCCAGCGCGTCCTCATCGAAGCCCTGGCGGGGCTGGCGCGGGTTCGGCGTGATGGCGCCGATCGCCACTTCCTCGTAGTAGGTATCCCCGGCACCCTGCATACCGGCACCGTGGCCGCTGCCGACCGGCGTGCTCCCGCGCGCTCCAGAGCCCGGCTCGTCGTCGCTGGCACCCGGCCGCGCCAATGGGGAAGGCGCCGTTGGGATGAGGGCCCCGAGTCCCTTTCCCAGGCCACGCTTCTGCTGCGCCATCACCATCTCCTCGCGCTGCCTCTGCTCACCGCGCCGACGGTCCCCGATACCGACGACCGCCGGTCAGGCTTCCCAGTAGAGCATCCCACCCACCACCCCGTACCACAGACCGCCATGCCGATCCTGTCCATCCGCCGGCCACCGGCGCAGGACACCGGCCGCCGGGCCGCCAGATGCACACCCCTGCCCGCCGCAGGACCGCTGCAGGCCCGCCGCTGCAGGCCCGCCGCTGCCCACGCCCGGCCGGCCGCGCCGGAAGCCCACGCGCCATCAGCCGACGTGGTCCGTGAGTACCCGACGGGCCAGGCCTGGCAGGAACAGGTGAAGGGTCTTCGTGAGCTGTACCGGGAGCGCAGGGATGCCATGCTGGAGGTGCCTCGCCGCGGTTAGCCCGTCTGTCCCAGCTCCGCGGCCCGGTCGGCCACCTCCCTCGCCGCCTCCAGGTACGCCTGGGCGCCGCTGGAACCGGGGTCGTAGGTCATCACGGACTGCCCATAGCTGGGTGCCTCGGATACCCGCACGCTGCGCGGGATGACGGTGCTGAGCACCACTTCCCCGAAATGCTCCCGGACTTCCTCCGCTACCTGGGAGGCCAGCCGAGTCCGCCCGTCATACATGGTCAGCAGGATGGTTGAGACGTACAGGGTCGGGTTCAGGTGGCTCTTCACCAAGTCGATGGTGCGCAGCAGTTGCTCGAGCCCTTCCAGCGCGTAGTACTCGCACTGGATGGGGATGAGCACCTCCGCCGCGGCCACCAGCGCGTTCACGGTGAGCAGCCCCAGCGACGGCGGGCAGTCGATCAGGATGTAGTCGAGGCTGGACGCGTCATAGTCGGCGAGAGCCCGGCTGAGCCGTGCTTCCCGTGCCACCAGTGGCACCAGTTCGATCTCGGCGCCCGCGAGATCGATGGTGGCGGGTGCGCAGTAGAGCCCTGGGATGTCGGCGACGGCTTGGACGATGCTCGCCAGCGGCTGATCGTCGACCAGGACGTTGTAGACCGAAGCCGTGCCGGCCCGGTGCTCCACGGCCAGGGCTGTCGAGGCGTTGCCCTGCGGGTCAAGGTCCACCACCAGGACCCGCGCTCCGTGCAGAGCCAGGCATGCCGCCAGGTTGACCGCGCTTGTCGTCTTGCCGACGCCGCCCTTCTGGTTCGCGATCGTGATCATCCGGCAGGAACGCGGCCGGGGCCACTCGCGTGCGCCCGTCCCGCCCAGGGCGGCGAGGGCGGCCGCCGCCGGTGTCATCGCCGACCTGCCCGGCCCAGCCGCCGCCACTGCCTCCGCGCCGCCATGCCGGGCGGTCCCGGCGGCCGTCGCCTGCCCAGCGACCCCGGCGGCCGTCGCCTGCCCAGCGGTTCCGGTGGCCGTCCCTTCCTTCCCGGCGGCCGTTCCCTGCCCGGTGGTCCCGGCGGCCGTCGTCTCCTGCCTCTCGGCCTCGGCGGCCGTCCCCTGCCCGGCGGCCATCCGCTCCCCTGCAGCCATCCCTTGCCCAGTGGTCCCGGTGGCTGTCCCCTCCTGCCCGGTGGCCCCTGTGGCCGTGCTCTGGCCCGCGGGCGCGGTCGCCGCTGCCTGCGGGTCTCCCGGTCCATCAGCCGCGGCCGTAGCTCCCGGCCCGGCCGCTCTCGATCCGCCTTCCGGCATGGCGGCACCCAGCCCGGCGGCACCCGGCCCGGCGGCTACCCGCCCACCGGCCGCCCGGCCGGAGCCGCCCAATGACGAGTCGCCGCCTGGTCTTCCGCCCACGGCGTCCTCTCCCGGTATCCGGTCTCCCGTTTCACGTGAAACCGCCGCCGACAGCGCCCGCCTCACCCGGGCGGGCGGCTCGTCCTCGGCCGGCTGATCCGGCGCTTGCGCCACGGTCTCTCGCTCCTTATCCGCCCCGGGCTGACTAACCCGATCGGGAGCACGGCCCGGTTGCCTATCCGGCCAGCCAAGCCCGCTCGGCTCCACGTGCAACTGATCACCAGCAGGTGCGGCAGGGCGCCGGGATTGTCCTGGCCACCCCAGGCCATCCGCGGAAGCCATCACCGCTCCTCTCGCTGCCGCACCTCTCCTGCCGCACCGTTCTGCGGCCCGCCCCCGCACGTCTCATGGGCCCGCAATCAGCCGGACCACTGTCGCAGCGGGATCGACCTTACCGCCCCCCGCGCGCACGACGTCCACGCTCCGGACTCCCAGTCTGCCCAACGCACGCCGCGCCGCAGCGACCTCCTGCCGGGCGGTCGCGCCCTTGATGGCCAGCACGGTCCCGCCGGGCCGTACCAGCCCCAGCGCCAGCGCTGCCAGGCGGTCAAGGGGGGCGACCGCACGCGCGGTGACAACGTCCGCCGCGAGCTGTCCCGCGAGATCTTCTGCCCGTCCCCGGCGTACCTGTGCGTTCTGCAGGCCCAAGGCGTGCACGCATTCCTCGAGGAACGTCACCCGCCGCAGCATGGGCTCCAGCAGCGTCACGGTGACATCCGGTAGCAGCAGCGCCAGCACGATGCCGGGCAGCCCGGCGCCAGACCCGAGATCGACCAGCGCGCATGGGCGGGGGACCAGTTCCGCGACCGCCGCGCTGTTCAGCAGGTGCCGCTCCCAGAGCCGGGGAACCTCGCGCGGCCCGATCAGGCCGCGCGCCACGCCAGGGCCGGCCAGCAGGTCTGCGTAGCGCTCCGCGGCGGCCGTCGCTGGCCCGAATATCTGTACTGCCTGTGGCGGGGCGGGTGGCGGCGAGCGGACAAGTGCATCAGCGGGCACGCCAGTCTCACCAGCCTCGCTGGCACCAGAGGGCTGGGTTCTGCTGCGCCGGGCGGGCGGGTCAGCCCGCGGGAAGGACAACCACCTGCCGGTTCGGCTCCTCACCTTCAGACTCGCTGCGCAGGCCTGCCGCGGCGACCGCGTCATGAACGATCTTGCGCTCGAACGGCGTCATCGGTTCGAGGCGCCGCGCGACGCCGGTCCGGCTGACGTCCTCGGCCGCATCCCGCCCCAGGGCCGTCAGTTCCATACGCCGTCGCGCCCGGTACCCGCCTACGTCGAGCATGAGCCTGGTCCGCTCGCCCGTTTGCCGGTGGACCGCCAGACGGGTCAGCTCCTGGAGGGCCTCCAGGACCTCGCCGCGCGGCCCGACGAGTTCCCGGAGGGAGCCGCCCACCACGGACACCAGTGCGCGGTCGCCTTCGACGCCCATGTCGAATTCGCTGTCGGGGTCGCCGACGATGTCGAGAAGCCCTTCCAGGTAGTCGGCCGCGATCTCCTGCT
This sequence comes from Streptosporangiaceae bacterium, assembly GCA_036824445.1. GTDB lineage: Bacteria > Actinomycetota > Actinomycetes > Streptosporangiales > Streptosporangiaceae > UBA9676. Next base: position 12,238 of record DAITAE010000069.1, read on the forward strand.
CTCGCTCCAGGTCCGCGACTTCGCGCCCGGGCTCGCCCGGGGCCTCGTCGTCCTCGTCCGCCCCGTCGTCTTCGTCCGCAGCAATAGCACCGGCATCGACGGCGACGGTACCGCCGGCGACGGCCTCGCCCGGCCCGTCCTGCTCGCCGGGCTCGTCCTGCCCGTCCTGTCCGGATGGTCCGTCGTGCGCGTCCGCCTGCGCGGCAGCACCAACGTCAGGTGCCTCGCCGACCGGTTCGCCCGCGGGCGCCACAGCCTCGTCGGTGCTCGCGCGGTCGGCCGCAGGCGGTGGCCCCGCGCTGTCGTCCTCGGTCACGGCAACC
>DAITAE010000565.1:0-3270 GCA_036824445.1 Streptosporangiaceae bacterium
CCCGCTGGCTGTCCGACCCTCGGGGTACGGTGCCTGGCATGGACTGGAAAATCGAGGTCGTGGCCGTCCCGGTGACAGATGTCGACCGCGCCAAAGAGTTCTACGTGAATCAGGTCGGCTTCAACGCCGATCACGACTACCAGGTGACTGACGCCCTGCGGTTCGTGCAGCTCACCCCTCCCGGTTCGGCCTGCTCCATCGTGATGGGCACCGGGGTCACCGAGATGCCACCAGGCTCGCAGAAGGGGGTGCAGGTCGTGGTCGCCGACGTCGAGGCCGCGCGGCGGGAACTCGTCGCGCACGGCGTGCAGGCCAGCGACGTCGACGTGCAGCCCTGGGGATCGTTCGTCACCTTCAGCGACCCCGACGGCAACACGTGGGCGCTGCAGCAGGTGCCCCCGCGGCCATAGCGCCACTTGCGGCCTGTGCCAGAACGCCACCTCAGAGCAGCGGCAGCTCCGCGGTCACCGCATCGACCCGGCCGCTTTCCGCGGGCCCGAGCGCGCAGCACGTCAAGGTTCCCGGCGTCACCTGGGTGCGGCCGGCGTCGCTGACGAGCTCGACCGGCAGCCCGGCGGCCTCGCCCCGCTGCGCCATGTCCCGCAGCTGCTCGGCACTCGTCACCTTGAGTACCACCTTGGGCTGCCCATCCTGAATCCAGGCGGCAAAGTCAGCCGTGCCGAGGTTGCCGAGTACGGCAGCCACCGCCGCGTGGGCTACCTGAGCGGCGATCTTCCCGCGTCCCATGTCGAGGTCCGTCCGGACCGCCACCGCCAGCTTCACCGCCATGAGAAGTCGTTATCCCGCGTGAGCTGATCGTGGAGGTGGATTCCGGCGGTCGGCGAACACCGAGGAACGCGACTCCACGTCCATCCTGTCGACGCGCTCTGCGATCCGCCGCGGCGGTATCGGCGCCGAGGCGTCGATGTCCCTCAGGGTGGTCTGCAGCTGGTTGATCACGTCTGATTCCTGCTTCAGCGGCTGGTCGAGCCGGGTCGGCCTGAACGAGGTGGCCTCCAGCTGCCGCAGGGCACCCTTGTAGTCCGCGGCGGCCTTACGGTGCCGCTCGGCGCGGCCGCCGAGGTCGAGGAACGTGACCACGCCGGTCAGCACGGATGCGACGCTGGCGATCAGCGCGCTGACGAGGGCCAGCGTGGCGTTGGAGGTTTGCGTCTGCCACGCCACGACCGCGGACGAGCCGGCGAGAGATGCGAACACGGCGGCCAGGACGCCGAGGCTGTAATGGAGCGACTGGTCTCGCCGGGCCGACTGCTCGTGGATGGCCCGTTGCTTCGCGACGTGGGTCTGCCAGCCATCCATCAGGGCGGGGACCTCCTCGAAATCGTAGATGGGCAGGGTCTGCGGGCGCCGCCACCTGCCGCGCAGATGCGCGAAGAAGCGCCGCACAGTCCCGGGACGGCGGGCCTGTGGTTCGTCCATGTCGGCGGTCATCATCGTTCCTCTCAGCGTCGCCAAGGAATAGCCCGTGCCCGAAGCCGTCGCGAAACTCTCCCCCGATGACCGTAGCCGCGCCAAGATCGATGGACTAGGCGAACGGCGATGGGCCCGCGGTTACGCTGGCGTGGTGGACATGGCTGATGGCAACTACCGTGTCGGCCCGGAGTCTGGCCGGCTGCTTGTCAGGACGGCCCGTACCGGCCTGGGCGCGAAGGCCGGCCACGATCTCACCATCGAGGTGACCAGTTGGCGCGGGAACGTCGTGATCGACACCGCCAACCCGGCCGCCTCATCGGTGACGGTTGAGGCCGACGTCGACTCGTTCGAGGTCCGGCAGGGAACCGGTGGCGTCAAGCCACTGACGGACGCCGACCGCGCCGACATCAAGGGCACGATTCGCGGCAAGATCCTCAAGACCGGGCGGTACCCGACGATCACGTTCGGTTCGAAGCAGGTCGGCGGGACCGGAGAGTCGTTCCGCATCGATGGTGACCTCACCATCGTCGGCGTCACGCAGCCGGTCACCGTTGAGGGGCGGCTGGCCGATGGCCACGCCCGCGGATCGGCGGTCATCGTCCAGTCCCGGTGGGGAATCCGTCCCTATACGGCGTTCCTGGGAGCTCTCAAGCTGCGCGACGAGGTCGAGGTCGAGTTCGACGTCGACCTCACGCCGGGCTCCTGACCAGGCACCACCGCGCTGCCCCGCGGTGGGCCATGCCGATGTCGAGACGGGCGGCGCGGCTCCGTCCTACTGCTGAGAGCGCCATCGGGGCGCGGCAACCGGAAGGACGAGCGTCATGGACTGGAAGCTGGAAGTGGTGGTGGTCCCGGTCACCGACATCGACCGGGCGAAGAGCTTCTACGTGGACAAGCTGGGATTTCACCTCGACGCAGACACCCAGCCCACGGAGACGATGCGGGTGGTGCACATGACGCCGCCCGGCTCGGCGTGCTCGGTAGTCATCGGGCCCACCCGCGTGCCAGAGGGCACCGACATGGGCTCGAGCGCCAGCATGCAACTGGTCGTCACCGACATCGAGGCGGCTCGCGCCGAACTGACCGGGCGTGGCATCGAGGTGTCGCCGGTCCAGACGCTGGACCCTCGCGACGGCGGGAAGTTCGTCTTCTTCACCGACCCCGACGGCAACAACTGGGCGGTGCAGGAGGTCCGGGTGCGTGTCGGGGCGCCGCTGGGCTGACACCCGGTGGTCCGGTCAGACCCAGAACGTGTCGTGACGGAGGAAGAATTCAGCCCGTTCTTCCTCCGTCGCGCCGGCCAGGCCGGGAAGCCCTTCGAAGTAGCCTTCCCGCGGCGCGCCGGGCGCGAAATGCAGCAGCATCGACGCTGGCTCACCCGATTCGTTGCGGAACGCGTGGATTCCGCCCTCGGGCACATGCACGAAATCACCGGGCCGCGTGTCGATCCAGCGGTCTCCGTCGTAGATCCGCACGACCCCGGACAGGACGTAGAACGACTCGGAGATGGACCGGTGGAAGTGCGGGTCCGGACCGCTCGGCTCCGGGCCCATGGTCCACAGGTACAGGCCGAACTCACCATTCGTGGACGCCCCCGTTGCCAGGTAGTGCACCGTGTTGCCGCCCCGGTAGGTCAGTTCGGGTGTGCTATCGGCCGGGCGGTAGGTTGCGCTGATCTCGCCGCCGGTCCCGAGGTACTGCGGGTTCGGATAAGTCATGGCCCTGCTTCTGTGTCGGCCCGGTAGATCCAGGACGCGAACACTACTTCCCGCCCGTCCGGGTCCTGGTAGGTGACGCCGCCGTTGTCTTGCCAGTAATCGATCTGCGCGACCGGAT
>DAITAE010000070.1:0-12500 GCA_036824445.1 Streptosporangiaceae bacterium
CGACCTCGTTCTCTTCCAGCTCCGCGAAGGTGAAGTGCTCGGCCACGTGCTCCTTCTTCACCTGGGCCAGGAAGTCCTCGCAGCGGTCGACGATCTCCTCGTACTCGTCGTTGCGCGCCGCCTGGAAGGCCGACATCACCTCTGCCGCACCCGCCAGCACCGTGCAGGTCATCAGCACGGCCGTCCCGCCCATGTCGAGGATCTCGCTGCGCAGCTTGCGCAGTGCGCGCTCCGTGCCCACGCTGGCGGGCAGGGCCGCCGCAGAGTTCTGAAGGTAGATGGCGCCGAGGCTCTTGATCCGCCGCCACACCGTGGAGCGGAGCCTGCTCGGCTCGGACGGCACCCGGTAGATGAGGAGCAGCCAGCCCTCGCCCGCTGCCTGCTCACCGTCGGCCACCGGCCCATTGTCCCAGAGCGGCGCGGCCGCGCCGCACGATCGCCGGTGGCCCCGCGGGAGGCCACGTGAATGCCCTGCCCCTCGCGGCGACCGTGTTCGTCGCCTGCGCCGTCGAGGCCGTCGAGGCGCTGACGATCGTGCTCGCGGCCGGCCTGACCCGAGAGTGGCGCTCCACCCTTCAGGGCATGGCCGCCGCGCTCGCCGTGCTCACAGCGGTGGTTGCCGTGACCGGGCCCGCTCTTGCCCTGGTCCCGCTGGAACCGCTCCGGCTGATCGTGGGCGCCTTGCTCGCCGTTTTCGGCCTGCAGTGGCTGCGCAAGGCCATCCTGCGCGCCTCCGGCCATAAGGAACTGCACGACGAGGGCGGGATTTACGTCCGCCAGGTCGCGGCCGCGAGAGCCGCGGCGGGCGGGCGCCGGGGCCTGGTCAGTGACTGGTACGCGTTCACCCTGTCGTTCAAGGGAGTGCTGCTGGAAGGGCTGGAGGTGGTGTTCATCGCGATCACCTTCGGCGCCAGCCAGCAGGATGTGGGCCTGGCCGCCCTGAGTGCCGTCGCCGCCGTGATCCTCGTGGCCGCCGTGGGCGTGGCGGTGCACGCGCCGCTGTCGCGGGTGCCCGAGAACAGCATGAAGTTCGCGGTCGGCGTCATGCTGACGTCCTTCGGCGTCTTCTGGGGCGCCGAGGGCGCAGGCGCATCCTGGCCGGGAAACGACGCGGCCCTGCTCGTGATCGTCCCGCTGACCGCGCTGGCCGCACTGGCTTACGTGCGGCTGCTGCGCCGCGGCCGGGCGGCCGCGCCGGGTGACACCGCGCCAGCGACGGCTGCCGCGCCAGGTGACGCCGCGCCACAGACCGCCGCGCCCGCCGCTGCGCAGCCGGGACCGGAGAGGGGTGCCCGGTGAGGGGTGCGGGCGGTGCCGTCAGTGGGCCGGGCCACCGGCTGAGCAGGCGGCTCCGGTCGGCGGGCGCGTTCTGGTACGACTTCATCGTCGGCGACGACTGGCGCGGGGCGGCCGCCGTTGCGATGACGCTGGCGGTGACCGCGCTGCTTGCCCACATCGCGAACGTGAACGCCTGGTGGCTGATGCCCGTCGGGGTGTTCGCCGCGCTCGGCTGGTCGCTGCGCCGGGCGGTGATCCATGATCGCGGACGATCCTGTGCGCTATCCGCAGAAAATCGTCCGCGATCATGAAACGGCGGCGGCGTCAGGCCGCGCCGCGCGCCTTGACCAGGCCGGTCTCGTAGGCGAACACCACCGCCTGGACCCGGTCACGCAGACCGAGCTTGGCCAGCACCCGGCCGACGTGCGTCTTCACGGTGGCCTCGGACACGAACAGCCGGCCGGCGATCTCGGCGTTGGACAGGCCCTGGGCGACGTGGACAAGCACCTCCCGCTCGCGCCCGGTCAAGCACGCGAGGTCCGGCGGGGCCGGCCCATCACCGGCTGGGAACAGCGGTGCGAAACGGTCGATCAGGCGGCGGGTGGTGGACGGGGCGACCACCGCGTCGCCTGAGTGCACCGCCCGGATGCCGAACAGCAGTTCGTCGGGCGGGACGTCCTTGAGCAGAAACCCGCTGGCTCCGGCCTTGAGCGCGGAGTAGGCGTACTCATCCAGGTCGAACGTGGTCAGCATGAGTACCCGCGGCCGGTCGCCCGCCTGGCAGATCTGCCGGGTCGCCTCGATCCCGTCCAGCCTGGGCATTCTCACATCCATGACCACCACGTCGGCGGGGGTGGTGCGCAGCAGCTGGGTCGCGGCCAGCCCGTCGCCCGCCTCGCCGACGACCTCCATGTCCGGCTGAGCGTCGAGCACCATGCGGAACCCGGCCCGCACCAGTTCCTGGTCGTCAACGAGCACGATCCGGATGCTCATGCGGCACCGGCCCGGCTGGCGTCCGGGTAGGCCACTGGTGGCGCGCGCGCCGCCAGCGGCAGCAGCGCCGCGACGTGATAACCCCCGGACGGGCACGGTCCCGCCTGCACCCAGCCGCCGTACACGGCCACCCGCTCGCGCATCCCGGTCAGCCCGTGCCCGGCGCCGTCCGAGACGGCGGCCGCACCCCGCCCGTCGTCGGTGATCCGCAGCAGCAGCGCATCCTCCAGATAGCGCAGCGTCACCTCGGCAGTGGCCCTGGGCCCGCCGTGCTTGCGGGTGTTGGTGAGCGACTCCTGCACGATCCGGTAGGCGGCGAGCGCCGCGCCGCCCGGGAGGGGCTGCGGCACGCCCTCGACGGTGAAGGAGACCGGCAGGCCGGTGGCCCGGGTCTGCTGCAGCAGCTCGCCCAGCTGGCCGATGCCAGGCAGCGGGGCCCGGCCAGGCTCGGTGCCGTCCTCGTCCCGCCGCAGCACGCCCAGCATGCGCCGCATCTCCGCCAGCGCCTGCCGGCCGGTGGCGGCGATCGCGGCCAGTGCCTGCCGCGCGCGGTCCGGGTCGGAGCCCAGCGCATATGAGGCCCCGTCCGCCTGGACCACCATCACGCTGACGTTGTGCGCGACCACGTCATGCAGCTCGCGGGCGATCCTGGCCCGTTCCGCCGCCGCGGCGATCTGCGCCTGCGCGTCGCGCTCCGCCTCCAGCCGGGCCGCCCGGTCCTCCAGGCTCGTGTAGTACGCGCGCCGGTAGCGCATCGAGTCGCCGAACACCCACGCGATCAGCGACGGCCCGGCGAACATGATCGAGCCGACCGCCACCGCATTCAGCAGGCTGAGCTGGCCGGGCATCCACCGGGCCACCGCCGTCGCCGAGCCCACCAGGCAGATGGCGAGCCCGGCGACCGAGATCCGCCGCGGCGTGTAGGCGGCGAGGGTGTAGAGCAGGATGACGATCGCCAGGTCGGTGGCGTTCGGCCTGACGTTCAGCAGGACCTGGAGCGCGCCGATGACGATGGCGGCCGCGAAGGCGCCGGTGGGGTGGGAGCGCCGGAAAACCACCGGGACGGCCAGCAGCAGCGACAGCGGGATGCCGGCCACGCGGCCGAAGCCCACGGCGGAGGCCCCAGGGCCGAAGACCATGACCGCGGCCGACGCGACGCCGAGGAAGGCCAGCACGGCCGCCAGGCCGCCGTCCACCAGCTTCGGGTGGCGGCGGAGCCAGCCGTAGAGTGCGCCCACGCCTCAAGCGTAGGCGTGACCCGCCGCTCCGGTCGTCATCCCGGCGGCCGGCCAGCCATCATCATCCCGGCTGACACCGGCGGCGGCCAGGCAGATCGCAACGGCGGTGCGGTCAGGAGCCCGCCCCCGGCAGCGGCCTGGCGGCCAGCGTGGTGTGCGTGAATCCGCCGTCGCCATCTGGCCGCACCAGGTAGCCCGCTGCGCCGGGCAGGCCGGTGACGATGGCGTCCAGGTCATCGTCGACGAAATGGGCGCCGGCACCGTCGTCACAGGCGATCCCGGGCGGGAGCAGCCCGGCCGTGATGAGCGAGGTGAACAGGGGGCGCCGGCCGGGCTCGGAGTCGTAGTGCGGGCAGTAGCTGCCCGCCAGCAGGCCGAGGCCGTCGGTGAAGGGGCGCAGGTCAGTGCCGAAAGAGTCGGTCGTGCCGCCCTCGAACCAGCAGATCGCACCCGCGCTCACCCCGGCCAGGACCACGCCGGCCTGCCAGGCGGCGCGCAAGATGCGGTCGAGCTGGTGGACGCGCCATACGGCGAGCATGTTTGCCACGCTGCCCCCACCGACGAAGATCAGATCCCGCGAGAGCAGGAAGTCTTCCGGGTCGGCCACGGATGGCATGGGGAACAGCGCCAGGTGGCCCACCTCACCCCGGATGCCCTCGAACCAGGCGCATGCCTGCGCCACGGCGGCCGGCTGGTCGCCGACGGCGGTCGTCAGCACGCCGACCCGCGGGGCGGCGCGGCCGGTCAGCCCGCACAGGTAGTCCCGGAAGGGCCGGCGCGCCCCGGGCACATCCGGCGGGGGCAGCCCGCCGAACGCCACCACATGCCGGCGCCCGTCACCTGCCACGTTCCGCACCGTACTGCCTGCGCGGTGACGCGTGCCAGCCGGGCGGGGCCGCAGACCGGCCACTAGGGTGTCCGGTCGTGAGCGATTGTGTTTTCTGTGACATCGCCGCCGGGGAGGTGCCGGCCGAGATCGTGCTTGCCGATGAGGCGGCCGTGGCGTTCCTGGACCGCCGGCCGCTGTTCAAGGGCCACGTTCTGGTGATACCGCGCGAGCATTACGAGACGCTGGCCGACCTGCCAGCGGCCCTGGTCGGCCCGCTGTTCACCCGCGTCCAGCGGGTCAGCACCGCCCTGCCGACCGCGCTCGGCGCCCAGGGCAGCTTCGTCGCGCTGAACAACGTGGTCAGCCAGAGCGTCCCCCACGTGCATGTGCACGTGGTGCCCCGGACGCGGGGCGACGGCCTGCGTGGGTTCTTCTGGCCACGCCAGAAGTACGCCGACGACGCTGAGGCGGCAGCCTACGCGCAGCGGATCAGGGACGCGCTCGCGGTCGGCGGCGGCTGACCGGCGGCTGGCCGCGTCCGCCGCCACTGCTGTTTGTCCTTAACGGCAGGCGCAACAGATCTGAACCGGTCCCGCCCGTTGCAGAATGGCCAGGCATAACACGTCGGCTTCCGCCATAAAAGGGAAGTTTCTATTGTCTTTATTCGCCGCTCTCACCCCGCCGCCGCCGCCTTCCCCGGTGGCCACCGGCCGCGTGGCGCTCGGCACCGGTTACCTGCCTCGTCATGCCGTCCCTGACGTGGGCGGTGTTCGGTACCCCATGTGCGCGGCCGCGCTGCACGTCGTGGTCGCGTGCGCGCTGCCGGTGGGTGGGCTGACCCCGGTGCAGACGGCGCCGCGAACCGGTGCGGGCCACGGCGAAGATGCGGCGGGAGCCCGGAGCGCTTATCGTCGGGGTATGTCCGAGTGGTGGTCGATCGAGGTATTCCACAGCGAGTTCCCCGCCGGGCTCTGGCGGGATACCCACTCGTCCATGCTGATCGAGTCGGCGGTAACGGCCGGGGCCACCAGCTGGGAATGGCATGAGCACAGATGGGGCGTCGTTTTCGAGGTGGAGTTCGGTGATGACTCCCAATGGGAGGCCTTCCGCGCCATCCCCGCCGTCCAGGCGGCGCTCGACGCCGTGCCCGACCCGGTAAACGGGCTGCTCGTGTACCGGGGACGCGGGGGAGGGTCCGGTGCGTCGTCACCGCGCAGGCCACGGCCGACCGCGGGGGCGGGGGCGATGGCCCTGCCCGAGCCCGGCGAGCAGGAGCGGGCCGATCTCACCGCCGTGGCCCCTCCTGGACTGTTTGGCCCGGCCGGATTACCGCCGCGATGAGGTCACGGCGCGGCGCCCGGCAGCCCGCGGGCCGGTGCCGGCGAACCGTCGTTCGGCCGGCAAGGGGTCAGGGAGAGGGCAGGATGGAGTAATGAGGGATATCCAAGCCACAGCTGACGGGCTGCGGTCGGCGATCGAACGGAGCGGCTACTACCCCGGCCTGGTCGCTGACGCTGTTTCCTCGGCCCTGGGCTCCGAGGACGTGGTCTCGTTCGTGGTGCACCACGATGCCCTGTTCGATCCCGCCATGGAAGTACGCCGGCACATGAGCGTCCTGGTGCTCACCCCAACCAGGCTGATCTACTCACATACCGACGAGAACCCGGCCGAGGACCCGTCCGCCCGCCCGCAGGCGGAGACGAGCACCGAGGCGGTACGTTTCTCCCGGATCTCCTCGGTCGCGGTGACCCGGGTGGTGCCCGACCCCGCCTCCTACGTCCCCGGGGTGACCATGCCCAGCGAGGTGGTGCTCACCATCGGCTGGAATGTGCTTTCGCATGTGGACCTGGAGCCGGCCCACTGCGGGGACGAGAACTGCGAGGCCGACCACGGCTACAGCGGGACCATCACGGCGGACGATCTCGCGCTGCGGATCAGCGCGCCGGCCGACGGTGAGGAAGCGGTACGGCAGGTGCTGGACTTCGCCAGCGCACTGGCAGCGGCGACCGCGCATCCAGACCGGTGATGGACGGGCTGATGCCAGTCGAGCCGACGGTCGCGCCGGTCCTGCCCCGCTATGGGGAACGCAGCCTTCCCGACCTTGCCTGCTCGCTGCTCTCGTCACTGGGCATACCAGGCGAGCAGAACGTGCTTGGCCTGCCGCCCGCCGCCCGCACCTGTCTGCTCGTCGTGGACGGCCTGGGCTGGGAGCTGCTGCGAGATCATCCGGCGGCGGCGCCGTTCCTGTCCGAGCTGGCCGTCAACGCGGCGCCGCTGACGGCCGGCTTCCCGGCCACCACGGTGACCAGCCTGGGCTCGCTGGGCACCGGGCGCCCGCCCGGCCAGCACGGAATGCTCGGCTACCAGGTCGCGGTGCCCGGAGAGGGCAAGCTGCTGAACGGCCTGCGGTGGGACAAGTCGGTCGACCCGCTCGCGTGGCAGCCGGGCGCGACGATATACGAGCGGGCGGCGGGGGCGGGCGTGAGCACCTACCGGGTCGCGGCTTCGGCGCTGGAAAAGACCGGTCTGTCCACGGCGGTCATGCGCGGCAACTCCTACCGGCCTGCGGATAGTCTCGGTGCGCTCGCGGCGGAGGCGGCGGATGCCCTGCGGTGGACGGATCGCGCCCTCGTCACCGTGTACCACGCCCAGCTGGACGGCACCGGGCACGTGTTCGGCTGCGGGTCCGAGGCGTGGCGGTTCCAGCTCGGTCACGTGGACAAACTGGCCGAGCAGCTGGCGACGGCCATCCCGGCCGGGACTCCGCTGTATGTCACTGCAGATCATGGGATGACCGACGTGGCGCCCGAGGACCGGATCGACGCCGATGCCACGCCCGGCCTGCTCGACGGGGTCGCGCTGCTGGGCGGCGAGCCGCGGGCCCGGCATCTGTACGCCGTTCCCGGCGCGGCCGACGACGTGCTCCAGACATGGCGCGACATCGTCGGTGACCGGGCATGGGTCCTCTCGCGCGACGAGGCGGTCGGGGCCGGGTGGTTCGGCCCGGTCGAGCCCTGGCTTGCCGACCGGATCGGCGACGTGGTGGTCGCGCCGGCTGGCTCGGCCGCGGTGATCGCCAGCAAGGCGGAGGTACTGGAATCCTCGCTCATCGGCATGCACGGCTCGCTGACCTCAGGCGACCAGCTGGTGCCGCTGCTGCGCCTGCCAGCCCCCTGACCGCGGCCCGCTGAGCATCCGGTCAGCGCGGCGGGGCCAGGTCGTGCCGGGCGGTGAGCATCAGCCACGTGACAGCCCCGACGATCAGCGCCGGGGTCGCTGGCGCCCGGCCAGCCACCGCGACCGCCGTCACACTGACCGCCGCCACCACGGTCAGCCTCAGTGCCAGCAGCGCCGGCCGCCCCCGCCGGACGCGCGCCAGTAAGCGCGCCGGGCCTGCGCATGCCCGCTGCCAGCCCAGCCGGCCCGGGCGCGGGCGCCCGGCGGGGCGCGCCAGGTCCGCCAGCGCCTCACTGCGGCCAAACCGGGTTCGCAGCGTCGTGTAGGCCGCGGCCGCCGCCGCGAAACGGGCCGGGTCACCGCCGTCGGCACGGTCGGGATGCGTCGCGGCCGCCATCCGCCGCCACGCCGCCCGAACCTCGTCGTCGCCAAGCCCCGGCTGCGCGGGCAGCCCGAGGGTGGCGAACGGGTCGGCCTCGCGGGGCAGGCTCATTCCGGCTTCCCACCGCGGGCCGCCCAAATCGCCCGGCCCGGCCGGAGCGGTATGGCCACGTGGCGAGTGTACGAGCGGGCTGACCGGCTGGCCAGGCGCCGGCGCACATGCGCGGCGGTGTGCCCGGAGCGAGGTGCCAGATCCTGGCCGCTGGATCCCCCAGGACCGCCGGCGGGAGCGACCCCCGCTGTGCGCTCCTGCCCGCGCCTGGCCTGTGGCCCGGCCCGGGCCCTCCTGCCGAACGAACGGCAGGTCCAGCCGGCCACGTCCGCACCTCGCCCCGGACATCCCATAGCCAACCGCGGGAACCGGCGGCCGGCTATCCCCGGATTCGTGGATCCGCCGGGCGGGGCGGCCCGGCCTAGACTCTGGCTAGCTGACCCGCTCGGCCGCCGGCCGGCTCCCCTCCCGGAAGCCGCGCACGCTCGCCCGAGCCGGGTACCGTGCACGCACTCACCCACAGGCAGGAGGACCATGGAGAACCGCCCCCCCTCCTCCATGGCAACGCGGGTGAGCACACCGTCGGGACGGGTGGTGGGCATCCCCGAAGGCGGTCGCCTGGTCTTCGGCAGGGGCCCGGACGCCGACCTGACGATCGCGGCCGGCCGCGGGCTGTCCCGCCGGGCGGGGCTGATCAGCGCGGTTGCGGGCGGCGCGTGGATCGCGAACATCAGCCGGACGCATGCGCTGTACACCGAGGGGGACGGGTACCGGATCAGGCTGCCGCGGATGGATGAGCATCGCGAGCCGGCAGGCGGCTGGTTCCTCCGGGAGGGCACCGCTCTCGTCGGCTCGCGCGCGATGCTGGACGAAGGGCAGCCCCTATCGGTGATGGTTGCCGGGCGGGGTGGCTGGAACCCGGTTGGCGATGACGGCGCCCGGGTCCTGCAGGACGGCGATCCGACGCTGCTGCCGCTCTACCTGGATCCCATGACCAAGCTGTTCCTCGTCGCCCTGATGTGGTGCCGGCCCTGGCTGCTCGACCCGGCCGCGGCCGTGCCGCTGCCGCGGACTCCCGAGATCGCCCGGGCCGCGCTCGAGGTGACCGGTGCCTACCACGAGCTGGAGCGGTTCGACCGCGATCCGGCCTTCCGTGACCGGCTGTCCGCGCGCGTCGCCGAGCACATCAAGGTGCTCCGGCACAAGATCACCGACCGGGGCCTCGTCCACGCGGATACCCGCCTTTCCGACGAGGTGGTGGTGCGGGTGCTCATCGAGCACGGCATCATCACAGCGGCCGACCTGGGCCGGCTGAACGACCCGGCCTGGTGTTCACGGCAGGAGGACCTGTGGTGGACACGGCCGCCCTGACCACCTCACGGGCCCGGCGGGACCTGACCTGAAGGCGGGGGGTTGACCCGGAAGCTGGCTCGTGCGTGGCGGCCGCCGGGCGCGGTCACCAGGATGTGGTACACCCCCGGCGGGAGCTGCCGTGGCGAGAACTCGTGGCCCTGGTTCACCGCGTAGTTGAAGGTGCCCTTCAGATCCACGACCGGCCGGATCGGTGAATGGCCATAACCGTCCAGAGTCACCGTGACACGGCTGCGGGGAACCCATCCGGTGCCGTGGATCAGGAACACGGTGGCCGAATCGCCCATGGGCTGGAGCACCGCGATGTGTGGCGAGCCGGCGGGCAGTGCGGGGAACGCGGACGGCGGCGGCCCTGTCGGCGGCGGTAGTCCCACGGTTCCCGAGGCAGCACCCGCCCCGCCGCCGGCGTCTGTCAGCAAAGTGCCCACGATAATCCCGCAGGCGACCAGCGCCGCGGCCGCGGCGGCCGCAGCCGCCGCGATCAGGGCCAGGCGCCGGCGCCGGTGCCCGGCCGGCCGCTGGGTGGGGATGAACGCGCCGCCGTCAGCCTGACCAGGACCGTCGGCGCCGTGCTGGGGCAGCTGGCGGCCGGGCGGGGCGGGCACCGATACCGGCAGTGCCGTATGCGAGCCGAATGTGGCCTCGCCGGCGCCGGTGCCGATGTCCCCGCCGGTGCCGGTGCCGCCGCCGCTGTTCCCGCCGGTGCCATTGCTGGTGTCTGCCCCAGCGCCGCCGCTGGTGTCCTCGCCGCCGTCGGCCGAGGCGCGGGCGGCCTGCCGCGGGCCGTGCTGGTACCCGCTGATCACGGCCATCGCCGGTGCGGGAAGGTAGGCGTGCGCCGAGCGAGGGCCGGCAGCGGCGGTAAAGTCCCCCAGCTGGTCGAGCAGCGCCGCCGACGTGGGCCGCTGCCGCGGGCTCCGGGCCAGGCAGGCGGTGACGATGCCGTCCAGCTCCGCGGGCAGCCCGGCCAGGTCGGGCGGCTCGGTCGCGAGCCTCACCAGCACGTCCATGACCGTCTCTCCCCGGTATGGAGCATGCCCGGTGGCGGCGAAGGCCAGAGTCGCGCCGAGGGAGAACATGTCGCTCGCCACTGACGCCTGCCGGGTATCCCGTGCCTGCTCGGGGGCCATGTAAGCCGGCGTGCCGACGGCCCCCCGGGTGACTGTCAGCTGGATGCGCTCGGTGGCCCTGGCCACGCCGAAGTCGATCACCCGGGGCCCGTCGGGTGAGACCAGCACGTTGGAGGGCTTCAGGTCCCGGTGCACCAGCCCGGCGCTGTGGATCGATTCCAGCGCCTCCGCGCACCCGGCCGCCAGCCACCGGGCGGCCGGTACTGGGAGCGGGCCGCACTCGGCCACCAGCTTGCTCAGCGAGGGTGCGGGAACGTAGGCCGTGGCCAGCCAGGGCATGTCCGCCTCGGGGTCGGCCGCGACGACCGCCGCCGTGAACACGCCGCTGACCCGCCGGGCCGCGGCAACCTCGTGCGCGAACCGGGCCCGGAACCCGGCCTCGTCGGCGAGCTCGATCTTGATCGTCTTGACCGCGACAAGACGCCCGGCCGTGGACCGGCCCAGGTACACCCGTCCCATGGCCCCCGCTCCGAGGCGGCCGAGCACCGCGTACGGTCCGATCCGCTCCGGATCCCAGCGGCGCAGCGGCTCCAGCACAGGCTTCGGCACCATCCCCACCTCCCCTGTCGAGATGGCACGGTTCACCATGATGGGCGAAGCCGCGCCCGTTCGCACCCCCAACGCCACTGTCAGCTACCGGAGGACGCCGCGCAGGCGCCAATGTCTGTTCCCGTGGCCGAGCCAGGTGTGATGATTGCCTTGGAGATCAATAACTGCAGTGCAGGGGTTGCCTTGGCGGCGCTGACGGATGCCGGCTTGGTGGAGATGCGGCTCCTGAAAGTCGTTGGGCCGTCGATTAGCAGGACAACGGCCGTTGTGGCATTGCCGAGTTCGGCGGCGAGTAGGAGCGGACATGGGAGAGCCGCAGGAGGCGGGTGCGGCCGCTTCGCCGGACGAATCGCCGGCGGAGCGGGCGGGCGTGATCTTGACGCCGGATCAGCGGCTGCGCGTCTTCATTTCCTCGACGCTGGAGGAACTGGCACCGGAGCGGGCGGCGGCCCGGCGGGCGATCGCCCGGCTGCACCTGGTTCCGGTGTGGTATGAGTCCGGTGCCCGCCCGCACCCGCCGCGCCGCATGTACCGGGCTTACCTGGAGCAGAGCCAGGTGTTTGTGGGCATCTACTGGCAGCGGTATGGGTGGGTGGCGCCGGGGATGGAGATCTCGGGGCTGGAGGACGAGTACCGGCTGGCGGCGGCGGCCGGCAAGCCGATGCTGCTGTACCTCAAGCGCCCGGCTCCCGGCCTCGAGCCGCAGCTGGCGGCGATGATCGACGCGATCCGCGCGGCCGGCGCCGCGTCGTACCGGGTCTTCACCACGCCACGGGAGCTGGAGCGGCTGCTGGCCGACGATCTTGCCGTTCTCTTGAGCGAGCACTTTGCGGGCGAGCGCGGGGGTGCGGAGCTGCCGGCCGGGACGGTCACGTTCTTGCTGACCGATATCGAAGGTTCGACGCGGCTGTGGGAAACGGTGCCGGACGCGATGGAGGTGGCGCTGGAGCGGCACGACCGCCTGCTCGGCGATGTGATCGGGCGGCATGGCGGGGCGGTGGTCACCTCCCGCGGGGAGGGTGACAGCTTTTTCGCCATCTTTCCCAGCGCGGTTGCCGCGGTCGAGGCGGCCGGCGCATGCCAGCTGGGGCTGGCCAGTGAGCCATGGCCGGCGGGCATGAGCCTGCGGGTGCGGATGGGGCTGCACACCGGCGAGGCGCATGTACAGGGGGGCGACTATGTCGACCATGCGCCGATCAACCGCTGTGCCCGGGTGAAGGCCGCCGCGCACGGCGGGCAGGTGCTGCTCACCAAGACCACCCGTGACCTCGTGGCAGGGCGGCTGGGCGGCGGTTTCGGGTTGAAACGGCTGGGGGAGTTCCGGCTGCGTGACCTGGCCGAGCCCGAGCTCATCTACCAGCTGACCCACGCCGATCTCCCGGCCGACTTCCCGCCGATCCGCACTGGCGCGGAGCGCGGCCCACGCCCGCTGCCGGTAAGCACCACCTCGCTGGTCGGGCGGGAGCAGGCCATCGACGAACTGGCCGGCCTGCTCGCCCGGC
>DAITAE010000566.1:0-3266 GCA_036824445.1 Streptosporangiaceae bacterium
TGCCGGTGCCCATGGCGATCCCGATGTCGGCGGCCTTGATGGCGGGGGCGTCGTTGACGCCGTCGCCGGTCATGGCCACCACATAGCCCTTCTTCTTCAGCGTGTCGGCGAGCAGCACCTTGTGCTCGGGCGCCACCCGGCCGACCACCCCGATGTCGTCGATCCGGGCCAGCCGCTCTTGCTCGGGCAGGCCGGCGAAGTCCGCGCCAAGAATGGCCTCGCCCGGGATCCCGACCTGCTTGGCGATGGCCGCGCCCGTGATGACGTCATCGCCGGTGACCATGCGAACCTGGATGTGGGCCGCCTGGGCCGCAGCGACCGCATCCCTGGACTCGTCCCGCGGCGGGTCGACCATCCCGACCAGGCTGGTTATCTGCAATTCGGTGACGTAGCCGAGCAGGTCGCCAGCCGGGTCGAACCCGGCTGGGTCGAGATCGCGGGTGGCGGCAGCCATCACCCTCCGGCCCTCGCCCTCCATGCGCTCCACGTGGCCCTGGTGCCGTTCCTCGAGGTCGTCGTCCCACGGGACGCTCGTGCCGCCGGAAAGAGCGGAGGCTGCCCGGGCCATCACCGCCGGCGCCGCGCCCTTGACGAAGCACCGCACCACCGGCCGGCCGCTGGCGCCCAGGGCGGTGTGGAAAGTGGCCATCAGCTTGTAGGTCGGGTCGAACGGCAGTGTGGCCAGCCGTGGCAGCCGCTCGCGGGTCTCGTCGATGTCCATCCCGGTCTTGTAGGCCAGCACCAGCAGCGCGCCCTCCGTGGGATCGCCGACCACCTTGCCGTCCACCAGCTTGGCGTCGCTGGCGAGCAGGTACGGCAGGATCGCAGCATCGATCGATGGCGCCGTGCCCGCGGCGTGATGAACCTGCCCCTCCAGGCCGTAGCCGATACCCGAAATCGTGTAGCGGTCGGTCGGGTTGACCACCTCGACGGCGGTCATCTGGTTCATGGTCAGGGTGCCGGTCTTGTCGGAGTTGATCGCCGAGGTGAACCCCAGCGTCTCGACCGAGGGCAGGTCCTTCACGATCGCGTTGCGCTTGGCCAGGTCGACCCCGCCGATCGACAGGATCGTCTGCGACACCGTGGGCAGCGCCTCGGGGATGGCGGCGATGGCCAGCGACACCGCGGCCACGAACAGCGCGTCCCACGCCTGGCCGCGCTGGCGCCCGAGGATGAACATCACGATCATGGTCAGCCCCGCCGCCGCCGCGATCCACAGCGTGAGCCTGTTCAGCTCCCTGGTCAGGGGTGACTCCTCCCTGGCCGTGGCCGCCAGCATCCCGGAGATCTTCCCCAGCTCGGTTCCGGCGCCCGTTCCGGTGACGATCATGGCGCCGCTGCCGTGGGTGACCGGCGTGTTCATGAACGCCATGTTCGTCTGGTCCCCCGGGCCCAGCTGATCGCCGGACAACGTCTCGGCGTCCTTCGCCGCAGGCACGCTCTCCCCGGTCAGCGCCGACTCATCGATCTGCAGGGCGCTGGCGGCGATGATGCGGCCATCGGCCGGCACCTCGTCCCCGGCGGCGATGAGCACCACATCGCCCACGACCACCTGCTCGGCCGGGATCTGGGACTCGGACCCGTCCCGCCGCACCCGGGCGGTCGCCTTCATCATGGATTTGAGCGCGTTCATCGCACTCTCGGCCTTGCCCTCCTGCCGCAGCCCGATCACTGCGTTCAGGATCGTCAGCAAGAACAGCAGAATGGCGGTACTCCACTGCTTGACCAGCAGGGACACCACCGTCGCGGCGATCAGGATGATCTGCATGTAGCTGCGGTACTCATCCAGGAACCTGCGCCAGCCCGGCTTCGGCTTCTCCTCGGGCAGCGCGTTCGGGCCGTTCGCGGCCAGCAGCTCGGCCGCCCGCGCTGCGGTCAGCCCCACCGCCGGATCCACTCCGACCGCGGCGGTCACCTCGGCCGGAGAACGCGAGTACCAGTTCTGGCCGCCCGCGGCCGGTTGTTCCGTCGTGTCGGCTCGCACGGCCATTCCTAGGCCTCCGATCCTGTCCGGCCCGCGGCACGGGGCCTGCCTGCCCGGGAGCTCGCCCGCGCCGCCCCGTTGCGGGCGGCCCTGGCCTTGGTTGCGGCCACTTCCCTGGCCTCCTTGGCCTCGTTGGCCTCCTTGGCCGCGAACGGGTCGGCGGGAGCGCCCTTGGGCGCCTCATCCTCGAGCTCGCGCCTGACGGTAAGCAGTTGCTGCCGGCGGTCCGCGCTCACCGTCGGGTAGCGCGGGTCGATCTCCATCAGGGTGTGCACGATGACCGCAGCGGCGCAGATCCGGGCGAACCACTTGCGGTCCGCCGGTATGACATACCAGGGCGCCCAGCGGGTGCTCGTGGCGGACAGCATCTGTGAGAACGCGTGCTGGTAGTCGTCCCACCGTTCCCGCTCCCGGACGTCGGCCGCCGAGAACTTCCAGTTCTTCTCCGGCACGTCGATCCGCTTGAGGAAGCGGGTCCGCTGCTCCTCTTTCGACAGGTTCAAAAACAGCTTCACGACCCTGAAACCGTTGTCGGTCAGGTACCGCTCCCAGTCGTTGATCTCCCGGTAGCGCCGCTCCCAGACCCCCTTGCCCTTCGCCGCCCTTGGCAGCTGCTGGCGGTCCAGGTTCTCCGGGTGCACCCGCACCACCAGGACCTCCTCGTAA
This sequence comes from Streptosporangiaceae bacterium, assembly GCA_036824445.1. GTDB lineage: Bacteria > Actinomycetota > Actinomycetes > Streptosporangiales > Streptosporangiaceae > UBA9676. The sequence continues at coordinate 2,651 of DAITAE010000566.1, forward strand.
TGGGACCGGTTGAAGATCCCGATCTGCCCGCGCGCGGGCAGGCGGCAGGCGTAGCGCCACAGGTAGTCGTGGTCGAGTTCTTCCGCGGACGGCACCTTGAACCCGCTCACCGTCACGCCCTGCGGGTTCACCCCGCTCATCACGTGGCGGATCGTCCCGTCCTTGCCGCCTGCATCCAGCGCCTGCAGGCACACCAGCACCCCGTAGGTGTTCTGCGCGGCCAGCCGCCGCTGGTAGTCGGCCAGCAGCGCGATACCCGTCCGCAGCAGCTCGGCGCCGTCCTTCTTCTTCAGGGAGTCCGCCTTGTAACCGGGGTCGTAGTCCTCGCCCAGGTTCACCTTCGATCCCGGCTTGACCCGCAGCGGCTTGATCAGCTCCGCGATGCGTTTCGCCCTCTCATCGGCCATCGCCGGTCGGTCCCTTCTCGACAGGTGAACGTGCGGTGAACGTCGGGCTGCCCCGCCACCAGTCTGACTGATCACGACCCCGTCGCCCATCCTGATGCGGGACCCGGTACCCGGGCTCCCCCATGGGGGGTGATGCCGAAGCATACGCCCGGACCCGGCGCGGCTCAGCGCCGCAGCCAGAGCGTGACGAGGATGCCGTGGAATCGGTG
>DAITAE010000567.1:0-3266 GCA_036824445.1 Streptosporangiaceae bacterium
GGTGCCCAGCAGCGCATCATCGTCGCCTGTTTCGCCAGCCACGTGCACCGGGTGCAGCAGGTGCTCGAGGTGGCGGCCACGCACGGCCGGAAGGTCGCCTTCGTCGGCCGCTCGATGGTGCGCAACATGGGGGTGGCCCGCGACCTCGGTTACCTGCACATCCCGTCGGTCCGCGGCGGCCTGATGGTGGACATGCGCGAGGCCGAGGAGATGCCGCCGGACCGGATCGTGTTCATCTCCACCGGGTCCCAGGGCGAGCCGATGTCGGCGCTGTCCCGGATGGCCGGCCGCGACCACCCCATCCGGGTGGCCGAGGGAGACACGGTGATCCTCGCCTCCTCGCTGATCCCCGGCAACGAGACCGCCGTGTACCGGGTGATCAATGAGCTGACGCGGCTGGGCGCGCGGGTCGTGCATCGGGGTAACGCGCTGGTGCACGTGTCGGGGCACGCCCCGGCCGGCGAGCTGCTCTACGTGCTGAATCTCGTCCGGCCCGCCAACTTCATGCCGGTGCACGGCGAATGGCGGCACCTCCGGGCCCACGCCAGGCTCGCGGCCCTGACCGGCGTCCCGGATCGCGGCATCGTGCTCGCGGAGGATGGCGTGGTCGTCGACCTGGTGGACGGGAAGGCAGCGATCACCGGCGCGGTCCCGTGCGGCTACGTCTACGTGGACGGGCTGTCGGTGGGTGAGGTGACCGAGACTTCCCTGAAGGACCGGCGCATCCTTGGCGAGGAAGGATTCATCTCCATTGTGATCGTGGTCGATTCGACCACTGGCAAGCTGGCGGCCGGGCCGGAGATCCAGGCGCGTGGCTCGGGCATCGACGACGCCGCGTTCGGCGACGTGACGCCGCGCATCGACGATGCGCTCGCGAGGGCGGCGGCCGACAGCATCAACGACCCGTACCAGCTTGGGCAGCTGGTACGGCGCACGGTAGGCCGGTGGGTCAACGAGAACTACCGCCGCCGACCCATGATCATCCCGGTGGTGATCCAGGTCTGACCGGCGGGGTCTGACCGGCGGGGTCTGGCCGGCGGGCCCGTTCATGATCGTGGACGATCGTGCGCTCACTGCGCAGAGAATCGTCCGCGATCATGGAATGAGCCGGGAGCGGGCCGGCGCAGCAGGCTGCGCAGCAACGGCTTGTGGTAGCCGAACGCGGGCGGGCTGGCGGCCGGGTCCTTGGCCGCGTCATCCCAGCGCCGCAGCCGCAACGCGGCGGCTGCCTGCGGGTGCGCTTCGAACTCGGCCCGCTCGGCGACGTCCATGGGGCCACCCTGCACGCCGAGCGTGTAGACCGACGCGGGGGACAGGGCCGCGAAATAGCCGGGCTCTACCGCGCACAGATAGCGTTTCGCCGCTACATGCAGCCTTACCGGCTCGGTGACCTCGTCGCCGAACCACTGGGCGAGCCAGTCCGCACCCGCCGCGCTGTGCCTGTTGTCGGTGCCGCGCATGAGGTCGTGCCCGCTGATCACCGAGGTGAAGTGGCCGACGTCGTGCAGCAGGGCAGCCGCGACGAGCGGCGGGGGCGCGCCGGACGCCTGCGCCAGCGCCGCCGCCTGGAGCATATGCGACGCCTGCGTCACCGGCTCGCCGAGGTAGTCACGGGCGCCGTCGCCGGCGAACAGGTCGGCGATCACCTGGATGGGGTCGGCGGTCACGATCCGGCCCGGCCTGCTTCGGAACGGGCCAGAACGGCCACGGCCGACTCGAGCCCGTCCAGGTCGGCGTAACACCCCTGGAGATGACGGCGTCCCGTGGTTCGGGTGCCCCCGCCGTCGGCGAACCCTGTCCGGCCGTGCAGAACTCGGGTGTTGTCCACGATGACGCAGTCGCCGGGGGACAGCCTGGCCGTCATCGCCGCTTCCGGGTCGGCGATCCGTTCGGCAAAGGCGCGGTAGGCGGCGTAGAAGCTCCGCGCTCGCGCCGCGGGCAGGCGCACCGGGGCGAGGGACCGGCCGTTGAACCGGATCTGGCGGATCCGCCCGCGTGGGTCCAGGCCGATCATCGGGCCGGTGGCCCGGAGCACGGTGGCCGCATCGGAGTAGGCGAAGGTGACCGGGGTGGTAGTGAGGCAGGCGAACGCCGCCGGGTCCTGGCTGCGCAGCAGCGCGGCCGCGCGGAAGCCATCGGTGAAGGTTGACTCGCCCCCGTCGGCGACGGCGTGCAGGCAGTGCAGAAGCTGCACGGTCGGGACCGGGTCACGGTAGGGATTGTCGGTATGCGGGGCGATCGGCAGCCTCGTGAAGGCCAGGTTGGCGGGCGTCGGCTCGGCGCGCACCTCGAAGAGCCGGCCGTAGTTGGTCTCCCGCACGTAGCCCAGGCTCTTGGCCACGGCCAGCACCGCCCCCGGCACGCACGGCACGTCATGGAGAATGACCACGCCGTGGGTCAGCACGGCCGACAGGCTTGTGCGGCGGTGTGCCGGGTCGGCCAGGTAATGCGGCCACCAGCCCTGCGGGAGCTCGCCGCCGAGGTCGGCCGCCGCCCACAGGTGCTTGGCGTCCTCCGTCCGGTTGTCGTCCTGCCAGGGTGGCCCCATGCCGTCCTGCGCGGGCGGCTCCGTGCCGTCCTGCGCGGGGGGCTCCGGGCCGTGCTCCACGGCCGGGTCGCCGTAACGGGCGAGCCAGCCCGTGCCGAAGACGGCCCGGTGACCGTCCGGCCCGAAGACCACCTCCACCGCGGCGTCCGATGCCACCACCTCTGTTACGGTCACATCGCCCGGCAGCTCGGTGATGCTGACGAGCCGTTGCCCGCTCCCGGGGTCCTGGCAGGTGGCGCACGGGCAGTTGGCACGCAGCCACACCGCGGCCAGGCCCCGCAGCGCGGGATGATCCGCGCCATCCGGTTCCCGCGTCCCGGCTGTCGGCCGGCCTGATGTCGGCGGCTTCGCTTTGGCAGGCGGCCGGGTCCCCGTCGGCCGCTCCTCTCCCATTGGGTCGCTGGCCCTGTTTGTCACAGGCCCTCCGTCGTCTCATGGCCTTGGCAACGTGCTGGCCATGGCTGTGGCGCGCAGCGCTGAGATCGCCGTTCGCCGGCCAGGCGGCTCCGCCACTCCCGGGCTCTCGCTTCTTACCGGCGTGGATGCCCGGTGCCCGGGGCGCCAACCGGGCTTGGCGGAGTCTTCCTGGCCTAGCCACGTTACCGCCCATCGCTGTTCACCCTGGTGAGGGCCGGGCGAGCCACTAGCCGCTGCCGCCAGCGGATCGCGACACGCGCTGCGCCTGCTTCGGCGGGCAGGCATTTCTGGCTAACGTGGT
>DAITAE010000568.1:0-3261 GCA_036824445.1 Streptosporangiaceae bacterium
GTCGGCGACGCGGCGATCCTCGGCGCCCGGCTGGCCGGCGCGCGGACGATCATCGGCGTGGACATCGACCCCCGCAAGCTGGAATGGGCACGGCAGTTCGGCGCCACCCACGTGATCAACTCCCGGGAGACCGACCCGGTCGAGCGGATCCGTGAGCTGACCGGCGGGAACGGCGCCGACGTGGTGATCGAGGCCATCGGCCACCCGGAGACCTACCTGCAGGCGTTCTACGGCCGTGATCTGGCCGGGACGGTGGTGCTGGTCGGTGTGCCCACCCCGGACATGCGGCTGGAGGCGCCGCTGCTGGACTTCTTCGGCCGCGGCGGCGCGCTCAAGTCCTCCTGGTACGGCGACTGCCTGCCCGAACGCGACTTCCCCATGCTCACCGACCTGTACCTGCAGGGCCGGCTGCCGCTGGAGAAGTTCGTGTCGGAGACCATCGCGCTCGATCAGGTCGAGCCCGCCTTCGCGAAGATGGAGCGGGGTGAGGTGCTCCGCTCGGTGGTGAAGCTCTGAGCCAGCCGGCGGCGCGGAAGGCGCCGGTAGCCAGGATCGCCATGTGGTCCGGGCCACGCACGGTCTCGACCGCGCTCATGCGGGCGTGGGAGAACCGGCCCGACACCGTCGTGACCGACGAGCCGCTGTACGCCTTCTACCTGGCCCGCACCGGCATCGATCACCCCGGCCGGGCCGACATCATCAAGAGCCAGCCAAACGAATGGCGCGTGGTGATCGACCAGCTCACGCGCGGGCCGCTGCCGGACGGGAAGACCATCTGCTACGCCAAGCACATGTCCCATCATCTGCTGCCGGAGGTGGACCGGCGGACGCTGGCGCCGCTGCGGCACGCCCACCTCATCCGCGACCCGGCCGAGCTGCTCGCCTCCTACGCGAAGGTGCGGTCCGCGCCGACCCTGGCGGATCTGGGCATCGCCGCCCAGGCGGAGATCTTCGAGGAGTTCGGGGGGCCGGTGCTGGACTCGCGGGACCTGCTGCGCAGCCCGGGGCCGATGCTGCGCGCCCTGTGCGCGGCGCTGGACGTGCCCTTCGACGAGGCCATGCTGTCCTGGCCGCCGGGGCCGCGGCCGAGTGACGGGGTGTGGGCGCCATACTGGTACGCCAGCGTCCGGGCCTCGACCGGGTTCGGCCCCTACCGGCCCGCCGCGGAGCCGCTGCCGGCACACCTCCGGGCGCTGGCCGACCAGTGCCGCCCGTACTACGAGCGGCTGCACGCCAGCCGCCTCACCCTGCCCGGCGTGGCGGCCGGGCCGGGCGGGACGTAGCGGCCGGGAGGCCAGATGCTGCAGAAATTCGACGAGCGCAACCGCGATCTCCTCGTCAGCGTCGACGGCTGCCTCGTGCACCGGGACCGGGCCGCGATCAGCCCGTTCGACTCCTCGGTGCAGGGCGGCGACGCGGTCTGGGAGGGGCTGCGGCTCTACCGGGGCAGGATCTTCCGGCTGGATGAGCACCTGGCCCGGCTGCGGCGTTCGGCCAAAGCCCTCGCGTTCGAGCAGGTCCCCTCCGACGAGGAGATCATCGGGCAGATCGGCGCGACGCTGCGGGCGAACCGGATGACCGACAACGTGCACATCCGGCTCACCCTGACCCGTGGGGTCAAGATCACCAGTGGGATGGACCCGCGGCTCAACCAGAGCGGCCCGACCCTGATCGTGCTCGCCGAGCACAAGCCGCCCGTGTACGACTCGTCCGGCATCACGCTGGTCACCGCCAGCGTGCGGCGCCCGCCGCCGGACTGCCTGGACCCGAAGATCCATCACAACAACCTGCTGCCTTCGATCCTGGCCAAGATCGAAGCCAATGTGGCGGGGGCCGATGACGCGGTCGTGCTCGACCAGCGGGGCTTCGTGGCCGAGACCAACGCCACCCATCTGTTCCTGGTCGCAGGCGGCCGGTTGGCCACCCCCGCTACGACCGCGTGCCCGGAGGGGATCACCCGGGCGGCGGTGCTGGAACTGGCGGAGGGCGCGGGAATCGGCTGCGACGTGGGTGACCTCAGCCTGACCCAGTTCTACGCCGCGGACGAGGTGTTCGTGACCGGAACCATGGGCGGGCTCACGCCGGTCATCGCGATCGACGGGCGCACCATCGGCGGCGGCTTGCCGGGTTCGGTGACCGGCCGGCTCACCGGGCTGTTCGCCGACCTCACCGCGCGTTCCGGCACGCCCGTGGTCTGATCGCCAGTGGTGCGACGGCGGTGATCGTTGCAGACTGGAGCCCATGACCGAGGCGGCTGCAGTTCCGGCGGTGGACCTGCCTGGCGGTGTCCCGATGCCGATGATCGGGTTCGGCACGTGGCTCATTCGCGGCAAAGGGGGACGTGAGGCGCTGCGCGCCGCGCTGGCCGCGGGCTACCGGCATATCGACACCGCGACCATGTACGGCAACGAGGCCGATGTTGGCCACGTGCTGGCGAGCAGCGGGCAAGCCAGAGACGAGATGTTCATTACCACCAAGCTGCCCTCAGGCAAGGCGGGAAGAGAGCGGGCCACCCTCGCGGCCAGCCTGCGGGCGCTGGGTACCGACTACGTGGATCTGTGGCTCGTGCACTGGCCGCCGGCGGATCGCATGCTGATCCCGGTCTGGCGGGAATTCCTGGCGCTACGCGACGAGGGCCGGGCGCGGGCGGTCGGGGTGAGCAACTACTCGCTCTCCCAGATCGACCGGCTGATCGAGGCCACCGGCCAGCCGCCCGCCGTCAACCAGATCTCGTGGAGCCCCGGCAGGTATGACGCGGCACTGCTCGCGGGCCACCGGGAGCGCGGCGTGGCGGTCGAGGGATACAGCCCACTCAAGCGCACCAACCTCGCCAGCCCGGTGCTAGCCGAAATCGCGGCCGCCCATGACGCCACCGCCTCCCAGGTGGTGCTGCGCTGGCACCTGGAGCACGGAATGACGGTGCTGGTGAAATCGGCGCAGCCGGAGCGGATCGCGGCCAACATCGACGTGGTGGGCTTCTCGCTCAGCCCCGATGAGGTCGCCCGGATCGACGTCCTTTCCCGCTGACCCGCGGGCGCGCGCACATCCTGTGTTATCAGCCCAGCGATCACTTCGACAAGCGCAGTGAGCGCAGGGGCGAGGCGGACCATCCTAGGAGCCTGGACGGTGGACGACCAGCATGGATGAACGAGAAGGGCGCCTCGCACCTGCTGTCGACCTCTACTGGATCCCTCTGGGCGCAGGTGGGTACGTCGTCCGCTTGAGCGGGAAGCCCTATGAGGCACTGAAGGCGCTTGCCGA
>DAITAE010000569.1:0-3260 GCA_036824445.1 Streptosporangiaceae bacterium
ACCGTGGCTGCCCAGCGCGGCCCAAAACAGGGCATAGGTAAGTTCGTCCGCCTGGAGATCGCCCGCACCGGATTGCCGGATCGTTGACCGGCCGCATGGAGGTGACCTCCCCCTGCACGGCATCCGGCAATGAATATTGCCCGCCTCCCGCCAGGTAACCAGCCTCACCGGGAACCACTGACGCGGGTCAGGCCAGGAGGCTGGCGCGGGATCGGCGGATCGCGTTCCAGCCGGCCGGCCGCACCGCGCCGAACCTGAAGACTGCCCCTTTGCACTGGACTTCATGTGCGCTTGAGCTTTTAGGCTCGGCAGAAGGGGCAGAAAGGAGCGACCAGATGGGTGAGGGCCGGACGGGCGGGCTGTGGACGCCGCAGACACGGGCGCTGACAGTGGGCCTGGTCCTGACGATCACTTTCGTCGCGTCGGAGGCGCTGGCGGTGGTGACCGTGATGCCCGTCGTCGCCCGTGATCTTGGCGGGCTGCGCCTGTACGGCTGGGTGTTCAGCGCGTTCATGCTGGGCAGCGTAGTCGGCATCGTCGCGGCTGGCCGGGAGGCCGACCGGCGGGGGCCTGCCGTCCCGTTCGTGGCCGCTCTGATCCTGTTCGCATCAGGACTGGCGATCGCGGGCCTGGCCCCCTCGATGGAGGTTCTGGTCGGGGGGCGCGTCCTGCAGGGCATGGGCGCGGGCGCAGTTCCTTCGGTGGCCTACGCCGTGATTGGCCGCAGCTTCCCTGGCCCCCTCCAGGCCCGCATGATGGCGGTCCTTTCCACCGCGTGGGTGGTGCCGGGCGTGGCCGGGCCGGCGCTGGCCGCCGGGGTGGCGCACCTGTTCGGGTGGCGGTGGGTGTTCCTGGGTCTGCTGCCGGTGGTCGCGGTGGCAGGGTCGATAGCGATGCCGGCCCTGATCCGCCTCGGCCCGCCTGCCTCCGGCCAGGTTCAGGAGCACCGGCTGATCTACGGCATCGCGGTGGCCGCCTGCGCCACCATGCTCTTGGCCGGCCTCACACTCGTTGCCGGTTCCGGTGCTGTGCTGGTCGGCGGCGCGCTGATCGCGGCCGGCGTGGCTGGCGGGCTGCCTGCACTGCGCCGCCTGGTGCCGCCGGGCACCTTGACCGCCCGCAGGGGCCTGCCCGCCACGATTCTCAGCCGGGGCCTGCTGACCTTCGCTTTCTTCGGCGCCGACGCCTACGTGACACTGGCGATCACGGCGGTGCGCCACCGGAGCCCGGTGGTGGCTGGCATCGCCGTCACCGGCGCCACGCTGGGCTGGACCGCCGGCGCCTGGGTGCAGGCACGGCTGAGCGAGACCTGGGAAGGACCCCGCTTTGTGCGCACCGGGCTGGTGATCATCCTGGCCGGCATCGCCGGGATGGTCCTGGTGCTCCAGCCGACCGTGCCGGTGGCCGAGGGATTGGTTGCGTGGACCGTTGCGGGCCTGGGCATGGGACTGGCGTACGCGCCGCTCTCGCTGATGATGTTGCGGAAGGCACCGCCCGGCGGGGAGGGACGGGCATCGGCGTCACTGAACCTCGCCGACGTGCTCGGTACCGCCATCGGCATCGGTGTTGGCGGCGCCGCCGTGGCGGCCGGGGCCGGCGGGAATCTTGCCATGGGCATCGCCGCCGCGTTCGCAGCGGCGGCCGCGGTTGGTGTGGTGGCGCTGGTGATCACCCGCCGGCTGCCGCCGGGTACCACCGCATCGCCGCCGCCCGCCGCGCAGCCCGTGCCCGCGCGTGTGCCAGATCACGAGGGCCGGCGCTAGAGCGCCGGTGGTGGTCGTCAGGCCGCCAGCGTCAGGCCGCTGTAACCGGCCGGCGGCCCAGTTAGCGCCAGCCGCTCGGGATTGGTGAACACCGGCGCAGTTGGGACCAGGACAGCAGACGGGGTCGTGGTGGCCATCGTGCACCTCCGGAGGTCGGGCTGAGACCCGGAGGCTGGGCCCACCAAGGCCCCCAGCGATGCTGATTCATTTCACCGGTAAGTCCGTCCGGCCGATCATTCATGGCCACTAAGAGTTGCCCCTATCGGACGCGATGACCTCCCAGGACCACACCCGATCGCCGACTCGGCGCGTTTCCGCTGACAACCTCCAGGCCGTGGCCAGGGCGCCCGATCAACCGGTTCTGTTTCCTGCCGCCGATCATCGCCTGGAGTGTTCCGCAAGAGGATCGACTAGCGGTTCTCCGCCACGAACTGGCTGGCGGTGAAGGACGCGCCAGCCGGATCGGCAAGGACGGCGAATCGCACCCACGGCGCATTCTGCGGCTCGGCGAGGACCGAGCCTCCGAGCTCGCGCGCTCGCGCAGCGATCGCGTCCACGTCGTCGACGGCGAAGGTCACGCTCCAGCGCGCTGGGCCACCCTCGCGGGGCAAGATCGTCGCCACGACGTTCTCGAAGCCTTCGGGCGCGCCCATCTGCTTCATCCCCGCGCGCAAGCCGGGGTTGAGCTCCTCGAGATGGTCGCCGTAGCCCGGCAGAGCCCACATCGGCGAGCCGGCGTCGATCGTCGTCCAGCCGAACACGGCGCCGTAGAAGGCCCGTGCGGCCTCGACATCGTCGGTGTGCAGGTTGTTGAAGTTCACCGCGCCATGCTCGTTGACCGCCGCCGAGCCGCGGTGCGATCCGGGCTGCCACACGCAAAAGACCGCGCCCTCGGGATCGGCGAACACGCCCATCCGCCCCGCGTCAAACACGTCGAACGGCTCGGAGAGCACCAGCCCGCCCGCCTCGCGCACCCGGGCCGCGGCGTCGTCGGCAGACTCGACGCGGATGTAGGTATTCCACACCGCCTGCGGCGGTGCGCCGGGTGGCTGCGAGGAGATCGCGGCCACGTCCCGGCCGCCGATGCGGGCCATGTAGTAATGAGCTCCCGCGTCGGGGGGCATCGCGTCCTCGGTCTGCCACCCGAAGAGCCCGGAGTAGAACCGGGCGGCGTCGGCGGGGTCGGGCTGGTTGGTGTCGACCCAGCACGGCACCCCGGCTGGGTAATCCTCGCGCGTGCTCATGACGGCACGCTACACCGCGGGCCGGCGCTGGGTCAGCGCTCGTCGCACACCGATCGCTAGCCGGGCGTCCCGTCGCGGCCGCTTCTTTGGGCGAGGCGCTGGAGTTGCCCTTCGTGCACGCCAGCCACCCAGTCCCAGCCGTCCTTGGCCGATGGGCCGAACCGCGGGTCGCTGAGAACATGCGTGTCACGCAAGGCATGCACGTACGCGCGATCCTGGTCGATCCGTGCGTGTACCTGATCAGCTCCGCCGA
>DAITAE010000570.1:0-3260 GCA_036824445.1 Streptosporangiaceae bacterium
CTTCATCGGCTCACCCGCGATGAACTTCATGGCGGGCACCCTGGAGGACGGCAAGCTGCGCACCGGGATCGGGGACTTCCCGCTGACGCCCCAGATGCGGCAGACGCTGGAGAGCGCCCGGGCGCCCCGGGAGGTCATCGTCGGCATCCGGCCGGAGAGCTTCGAGGACGCCTTGATCGTGCCGGCCGAGGTCAAGCCGAACGGGCTTGAGTTCGACGCCACCATCGACGTGGTCGAGTCGCTGGGCTCGGAGAAGTTCGTCTACTTCACCCGGGAACTCGGGCAGACCCACAACGTGGCCGAACTCGAGGAACTCGCCCGGGACTCCGGCCGGGCGGAGGCCGGCGGCGCCGCTGCGGAGACGGTGGTCGCCCGGCTCGACCCGGCGTCGCGCATCACCGAGGGCGAGGACGCGCGGCTGTGGGTCGACGTGCGGCACCTGCACGTCTTCGCCCCGGACAGCGGCCGCAACCTCACCCTCGGCGACACCGGCGCCCCGGCAAGTTCGGCAGGTGCAGCAGCCCAGGCAGCTCCAGCAGCTCCGGCCGAGGTCGCCGACACCGAGACGGCCCGGGCTGGGACAGCCGAGGCTGGTGCGGCCGAGGCCGACGCCGCCGCCCCTGGGCAGGCTTCCACCACGGCCGAGTCGGGCGACGGGGCGGACTCGCGGTAACGCGGCAGGCGCTGACCCCGCCGGCTACCGGGCATGCCGGCGGGGTGGCCGGAGCTGCCGCTGCAGTTCCTCGATGACCGCGTCGTTCCACTCGTGGGTGCGCATCAGCCGGTACCGTTCCCGCGCGATGCCCAGGTAGGCCTCGGCATCCGTGCACCCGCCGACCAGGTTGGCCGCATGCAGCATGCGCACCACCGGGGTGAACTCGTCCGCCCACCAGCGCCGGGCGACCTCGGCGCGGTCGTAGAACGTGCGCTCGTGCTGCATCAGCCGGAATCCCCAGGCCTCCACCGCCTCGCCGAGTTCCGCGTACGACCAGGGATCGGTGACCTTGATCTTGGTATAGGCCTGCGCGGACAGCGGCACCCGGGAGCGGAACATCCGCTCGTAGCTCTTCATCAGCAGGTCGCCACGGCGCCGGATGCCCTTGGCGGGCACCTGCGTGAGGACCTCGGTCACGTAGGCATCGATCGTCGTCTGGCCGGTCGCCATGGCGATCGACACCCTGTGGTGGCCGTCCTGGACGAAGTGCATGTCCCCGATCCGGTACACGTCGATGGGCGGCATGGACTCGCCGCGCCGCTGTGCCAGCGCCAGCCGCTCCCACCGCTCCCGCACCCGCCCCGAGGTGGGCCGGAAGCGGCGGTCGAAGTCCTGCCGCGAATCCACGGTGCCGACGACAGTGTCCAGCCGGATGGTCTGCAGGCCGAGCGACCGCTCGCCCCTCATGCCGAGGGCAGCAACGACTTCGTCGAAGGGGAGGATGAGGTTGACGTCGTCCGGCTCACGGCGTAGCCGGTGGGCGAGCCTGGCGAGTACCTGGCGGCGCCGGGCGCGCAGGAACTCGTCCTCGACGTCGGCGCGCGGGAAGCCGGTCTCAGCTGGCATGGCGCGCACCGGCGGGGGATCGCCGCGCGCCAACGCGCGGCTCGATGTCCAGCATGTGACGCCCGACCACGTTGCGCACGACGGTGTGCCCGAGCCGGTGGGGCCGGATCGGCGTCTCGTCGGGGTGGATGTGCCCGTGCAGCAGCAGAGGCGGCCGGAGCCGTGCCGCGAGCCAGTTCAGGGCCTCGAATCCCCGGTGCGCCGGGTCCTCGCGGTCGCCGGCGCCCCGCGGCGGCGCGTGGGTGAGCAGCACGTCTACGCCGCGGCCGTCGCGCAACTCCCGCCAGCGGGCGCGCCGCGACAGGGACCGGGCGCGCCGGGCCTGCTGCCGCTGCGTGTACTGGTTGGGGCCGTCGCTGTAGCGGCGGCAGCCGCCGAGCCCGGCCAGGCGAAGGCCGGCCACGTCCACGATGGCCTGTTCGGCGCTGACGGCGCCGTCGGGCCAGGGCGGCCGGGAAGGCAGCCCGGCCTGGAGCGTCAGCCCGGTGCGCGAGGTGCGGTACCCGGACACGTCCGGGTCGTGGTTGCCGGGCACGAACACCAGCGGTATGTCGAGCGCGTTCATCAGGTAGCCCAGATAATCGAAGGGGAGGTCGCCGCAGGCGACGATGAGCTGAGCCTCGCGCACGGCTCCCAGGTCCGCGTACAGAGCGCTGTCCACCTCGTCGGACACGGCGAGGACGGCAACCACACACAGATGGTACGCCGGGCGCTGGGTGAAATGCCGAAGCGGCGGGGGCGATGGCGGAGCGGCGGGGGCGATGGCGGAGCGGCGAGTGAGCCAGAGCGCCGGGTTGCCGGGCGTCAGCGCCCCGCACCCTCCCTGACGTCGAGACCCCGCTCCCGGAGTGCCGCCTCCACGCGGTAGATCTCGCTCTGCCGGACCCGTTCCGGACGTATCGCGGCACCGGCGGGCGGGCTGACGTCCAGCCGCTGGCAGGCGGTGCCCAAGGCGTCCACATACGCCGCCTTGAGCGCCCGCAGCCGCAGGTTCTTGGCCGGCAGATCGCTGCGGGTTTCCATGGCCTCGAGGTCGGACCGGAGCCGGCTCAGGTCCGCGCGCATCCGCTCGACCGGCTCCGGGGGCTGCGGGTGGGAGCGCTGCTCCGAAAGCCAGCGCACGAGGCGACCCCCGCCGATCAGGGAGTAGATGGCGGCGATGGGAAGCGCCGTGGCCACGAGTAGCTGGAAGGGCGGGCTCACAGGTCCAGTCTCCGCTGTAAGTGCGGCGGGTAGCAAGCCAGCGGCAGGTTACGGTTCTGTCCAGACGCGGATATCAGCCCGGCCCGGTGCCCGGGGCCGTCGCAGGACCACCCATTGGAGGCACATGAACGCGCGCACGTCGGGGCCGCAATGGTGGCCCGGGGCCACCCTGTACCAGATCTACGTCCGCTCCTGGCGGGACAGCGACGGCGACGGGTACGGCGATCTGCGGGGGGTGATCGCCGGGCTCGACTATCTGGGGTGGCTGGGGGTGGACGGCATCTGGCTGTCTCCGACGATGCCTTCCCCCGATCACGACTGGGGATACGACGTCTCCGATTATCTGGCCGTCCACCCCCAGCTCGGCACCCTGGACGACCTCGATCTGCTGGTGGCGGAGGCCGGCCGGCGGGACATAGCGGTCCTGCTGGATCTGGTGCCCAACCACACCAGCAGTGCCCACCCCTGGTTCGTCGACGCCCGGTCGGGCAGGGGG
>DAITAE010000571.1:0-3257 GCA_036824445.1 Streptosporangiaceae bacterium
CCGTCACCATCAGCATCCAGCGTGATCTGACGGGATCCAGATGCCGACCGTCCGATGATCTGCGCGCTGCGCGTTGTCCATGTGGCGTCTGTGTTGATGACGAAGCTGACCGCCCACATCTGGCCGTCCTCCGTGGCCGTGGTGCACCCCTCGATCCGGAGGCCGCCGTCTGCATCGTGGAAGAACACGACCTCATACCCTAGACGCGCACCGCGGTGCAGCCAGGCCGCTGCCGCTGGCGGCGCATCAAAGGACATGTGCACCTTCGCCGGTGCGGAAGTCCTGCAGCGTGCGCAGCGGCGGCTCAGCGCACAGCTGGGCGGTGGCGCCGGCAAGCGGGGCCGGAGCTGGTGGTGTGGGACATGGCTGGTTGCCATCACGGCCTCCTCAGTCTGGTGCTGTGCCGGTGGTGGCTTATAGTCAATGCTGCCCTTGGTAGCCAGGCGATGAGGATCGCGGGTGTGCCGGGCGTGGAGCGGGGGTGGAGAACCATTACCGGCGGCCATGCCACCCCGAGGCCTCCCGTAAGGTAGCGCGGGTCTTGGTGGGCGTGGTGCTGGTTGCTTGCGCGTGGTGGGGGGCGGACGATGTAGGGGGTATTTGGGGGCGGGCCGGTGGCCGGGGGGAGTTCGGTGTTCGAGTTGCGGCTTTTGGGCCCGGTGCAGGCGGTGAGGGCCGGCCGGGACGTGCCGCTGGGTGGACCGCTCGTCATGCAGGTTGGTGCCTGGTGCGGGGGCGGGCGCGGACGTGCACGCGTTCACCCTGGGGCCCGAACAGGACGAGCAGTTCGGCGGGTTCTGGGCCGGCGCTCCCGAACCAGTGCGGGGTACGGGTGTCGAACTCGGCGGCCTCGCCGGCCTTCATGACGAGGTCGAGATCGGCGAGCCGCAGCCGCACCCGGCCGGACAGCACATACATCCACTCGTAGCCCTCGTGGGTTCGCAGGTCGACTTCGGGCTCGGCAGGCGGGAGGAGCATCTTGTAGGCGCGCAGCCCGCCCGGCCGCTGGGTCAGCGGGATAAGGGTGCGGCCGTGGCGGCGCACCGGCTTGGCCCGGACGCGGGGGTCGCCTGGCGGTGGCACGCCGACGAGTTCGTCGAGTGGTACCTGGTAGGCGCGGGACAAGGCCAGCAGCAGTTCCAGGGTCGGCTTGCGGCCCCCCGATTCCAGCCGCGACAGCGTGCTCACGGAGATGCCGGTGGCCGCCGATACGCTGGCGAGAGTGGCGCCGCGCTGCTGGCGTAGCGCCCGCAAGCGCGGGCCGACCACCCCAAGCACGGGATCCCCGGGCATGAATCTATTGCTGCTTCGGCAAACAGATTTGTCAACTATGGGCCCGCGGCGCATCGTGGGCGCATGAACGAGACCTATGACGTGGTGGTGATCGGCGGGGGCGCGGCCGGGCTGGCTGGCGCGGTCGCGCTGGCCCGGTCCCGCCGCTCGGTGCTGGTGGTGGACGCGGGCGAGCCGCGCAACGCCCCGGCCGCCCACGTGCACAACTTCCTTACTCGCGACGGCACGCCGCCGTCGGAGATCTACGCGGCCGGCCGCGAGGAGCTGGCCAAGTATGGCGGCCACGCCCAGACCGGGCGGGTTACCGGGCTGAGCCGGGACGGCGAGCGCTTCGCGGTCCAGATCGGCGACCGGGCGGTAACCGCGCGGCGGCTGCTGGTCGCGACCGGGCTGCGCGATGAGCTCCCGGATGTGCCGGGCCTGACCGCCCGCTGGGGCATCGACGTCTTGCACTGCCCGTACTGCCACGGATGGGAAGTACGCGACCAGCGCATCGGCATCCTTGCCACCGGCCCGGCCGCCGCCCATCAGGCTCTGCTGTTCCGGCAGCTCAGCCGGCATGTCACCGTGCTGGCCCACACCGCCCCGGAGCTTGCCTGCGAGCAGCGAGAGCAGTTCGCCGCGCTCGGCATCCCGGTCATCGAGGGCACGGTCACCTGCGTCGAGACCGATGACGGCGGCCTCACCGGGGTCCGCCTCGCCGACGGCACCCGCGTGGCCCTGGACACGGTCATCGTCGCACCGCGGATGACGGCGAACGCCGAACTGCTCGCACCGCTCGGCCTCATCCCCACCGAGGTACGTATGGGTGAGCAGGTGATGGGAACCCAGATCGAGGCCGACCCCTCCGGCGCGACCAGCGTGCCCGGGGTGTGGGTGGCCGGCAACCTCGCCAACATCCAGGCACAGGTCATCACCTCCGCCGCCGCCGGGCTGACCGCGGGCGCGGCGATCAACGCCGACCTCGCTACCGAGGACGCCAAGCGTGCGGTTGGCGAGACACCCCGGACACCGGCAACCAGTGCAAGTCGCTGAGGCCAGACGCGCGCCCGATCCGCCGTTAGGAATGAATGTTTGCCCGGCGCTGATCACGGCGCTGGCGCACTCCGTTGCCGGGCCGGTCCGCTTTGGGCTGGAGCCAGGCCGCCTGTACCTGTTCGACGCGATGACGCAGCAGGCCCTCGGCATGATGTAGCACAGCGCTCGGCGTCCCAGGCGAATCCCTCCAGTCCGGGGCGCGTTCGGCAATGGCCGAGCCTGCTGTTGGTCGCAGATCAGATGCTGGTGGGTGTAATGCGCACGGTTTGGCGCCCCGCGAACCATGTGGACTCGCCACCGGTCTGTGGGTGGCTGCTCGGCGCCAGGGCAACCGGCATGTTGCCGGTTAGCAGACCGGTGCTTTGTAGCAGCCCACATGACGGGAGGCGCCGGTTGCTGGGGCGCCCGCCGGGGGATGCGAGAGTGTGCCCGGCGATCCGGCGGGGACCGGTGGCGCGGTGCCCCAGGCGACGTCGATGACGCCTTGCAGCCCCGTGGCCACCAGGTGTTGCCGTGAGCCGTTGGCGCGCATCGCGAAAAGCTCTTCGCAGCACAGGTCCGGGTGCCGCCGGTCACTCGAGAAGGCGATCCGCCCCCCGCCGGGCGCATATGAGGGTCCGAAGTTGTTGGTCGGCCACTTCGTGGTGGCGAGCCTGGTGACGCCGCTGCCGTCAGCCCGCATGACATAGATGCTGGACTGCGGCCGGAAGGAGTTGCTGGCGAAGGCGATGTGGCTGCCGTCCGGTGACCAGGCCGGCCCGGATGCCTCCAGCCGCGGCGCGGTCAGCGGGCGCGCCTGCGTGCCATTGATGCGGGCCACCCAGACCTGCGAGTTCACTCCATGGAACCCGAACCGGGTAAAGCTGATACGTCGGCCGTCTGGCGACACCTTCGCGTCGAAGTTGTTGGTCTCGTTGGGGGCCGGG
>DAITAE010000572.1:0-3255 GCA_036824445.1 Streptosporangiaceae bacterium
GGTACTGAACTGCTTGTTCCGCACATCCGCGGGCGTCAGCGGCATCTCGTCTCCTCGGCGCACTTGGGTGTGTTCCCTATGGGACCGTACCGGATCAGAGCAGCTGTACGGCGTTGATCAGGAGAAGAACAACGAAGAACAGCAGCATGAAGCTGAGGTCCAGGGCAACACTACCGAGCCGGAGCACGGGGATGAACCGACTCAAGAACTTCAAGGGCGGGTCGGTAGCGGTGTAGACGGCCTCCGCGACCACCAGCACCGCACCTCGCGGACGCCACTCGCGGGAGAAGGCCTGAATCCAGCTGAAGATCAGCCGCCCGAGCAAGAGCAGCAGATAAAGCCAGAGCGCATACGTCAGAACGACCTTTACGATGCCCACGGCGCTGCCCTGCCCCCACAGCCAGCCGCGGGGCGACCGCTGCGGGGTCGCCGTGCTGTGTTATCCGTCACGCGGTGCCTAACTTTGGTTGAAGAACCCTCGTTCCGCCATCCGCGCCTTGTCCTCGGCCGTGACCTCGATGTTCGCCGGCGACAGCAGGAATACCTTGTTTGTCACCCGCTCGATGCTGCCTCGGAGGCCGAAGATCAGGCCCGCTGCGAAGTCGACGAGGCGCTTGGCGTCGCTGTCGACCATTTCAGTCAGGTTCATGATCACCGGAGTGCCCTCGCGGAAGTGCTCCCCGATCGTACGAGCCTCATTGTATGTCCGCGGGTGCAGCGTCGTGATGCGAGTGAGGTCAGGGGCATGCATCGTTGTCCCCGCCAGGTGTGCGGCACCGGTATCCAGGTCGCCTGGCAGCGGGTCCGCCTGCTCCATACCGACGGCGGGCGGGTCCTCTGCCTGGTCCGCGTACCCGCTGTCCTCCTCGTAGGAGTCATAGCCGTCGTCGTAGCGCCGGTCGTCCTCGACAAGGCCGAGGTAGACCGCCATCTTGTGCATCGCGCCGGCCATCCGTCCGTCCTCCGTGATCCCAGTCGCGCGCTCGCTGCGACGGACACTACCGGACGAACCGCGGCCGATCGCCGAGCAACGCCGTACCGACACGCACGTGTGTCGCACCAACAGCGATGGCCGCCTCCATGTCCCCGCTCATCCCGGCCGAGATCATCCGCGCCTCCGGCCGGATCTCGCGCACCGCGGCGGCGGCGGCGGGGAGCGGCGCGAACGCCTGCACGGGCGGCACTCCCAGCGGCGCGATCGCCATCACGCCGCCCAGGAGCAGGCCCTCTTCGGCGGCGACCGCCGCGGCGAGTTCCGGAACCTCCCCCGGCACGGCGCCCCCGTGGCCGGGGTCGGCATCGAGGCTCACCTGGACCAGGCAGGTGATCACCCGGCCCGCCTTGCGAGCCTGCTCCCCCAGGGCGCGCACCAGCCGCAACCGGTCCACCGAATGGACAATTCGTGCATAACGCACCACGCTGGCGGCCTTGTTGGTCTGCAACTGCCCCACGAAATGCCACGTCAGCCCCGGTGCGAGGTCGGCACACGCGGCGGCCTTCGGAGCGGCTTCCTGATCCCGGTTCTCCCCCACATCGTGCACTCCCAGCTCGTACAGCAGGCGCACGTCCGACGCCGGGAAGGTCTTGGTGACCGCGACCAGCGTCACCTCCCCCGGATCGCGCCCCACCGCCACGCAAGCAGCCGCAATCCGCCCCCGAACAACCTCCAGGCGGCCACTGAGCTCCCCCCTCCGGCTCCCAGCCGCCAACTGCTCCTCGCCCCTCACCGCCACATCATCGCGCCCGCTTCCTCACATGCCGAATCGACCCCCAGGGGAGGCGCCCGCGTCAGACACGACCTACTTCAGGAAGTCGGGCACGTCCAACTCGTCATCCTCTTCGAAGATGACGCTGCGGCGGCGCGTGGTGGCGGCGTCGAAGACCCGGGCCGCCGACGCGGTGTCGGGGCGCTGCCGCGCCGGCTCGTGGGCCCCCCGCAGCGAGGGAGCGCTGTCCGTGTCGCCTGCCTCCCCCGCTGGCGCCGAGGCTGGCGGCACCCCGGAACCGTCCAGCGGCGGGTCCAGATGCGCACCTGAGGCGGTTACCGCGGCCCCGGGGCGGGCCGCCCCGTTGTCCCCGGCCCCGTTGCCCCCGGCCACTCCGCCTCCTGCGACTGCCGCGCCCGCCAAGGGGTCAGCCAGCCGACGATCGCCCGCCAGAGGGTCAGCCAGCTCCCCAGCACCCGCCGACGGCTCGTCCGGAAAGGGGCTGGGGTGGAACGCGATGCCGCTGGCACCCGCGACCGCGGCCTGGCTGTTGCCTGACCGTGCCAGCCGGGCATGCCTGTTGTTCGCCTCGTCGAATCCGGCGGCGATGACCGTGACCCGCACCTCGTCACCGAGCGCGTCATCGATGACCGCGCCGAAGATGATGTTGGCCTCGGACGCCGCCGAGTTGGCGACGAGCTGCGCGGCCTCGTTGATCTCGAACAGGCCGAGGTCGCTGCCACCCTGGATGGACAGCAGCACCCCGTGAGCCCCGTCGATGCTCGCCTCCAGCAGGGGGCTGGAGATGGCCATCTCGGCGGCTGCCACCGACCGGTCATCGCCGCGCGCCGAGCCGATTCCCATCAGCGCGGAGCCCGCGCCCGACATCACGGACTTCACGTCCGCGAAGTCCAGGTTGATAAGGCCCGGGGTGGTGATCAGGTCGGTGATTCCCTGCACACCGGAGAGCAGCACCTGGTCGGCTGCCTTGAAAGCCTCGAGCACGCTGACCTGGCGGTCGGAGATGGACAGCAGCCGGTCGTTCGGGATCACGATGAGCGTGTCCACCTCGCCGCGCAGCCGCTCGATGCCCAGTTCGGCCTGGGCCGCGCGGCGCTTGCCTTCGAAACCGAACGGGCGGGTGACCACGCCGATCGTGAGCGCGCCGAGCGACCTGGCCACGTTCGCGACGACCGGTGCCCCTCCCGTGCCCGTCCCGCCGCCTTCACCGGCGGTGACGAAGACCATGTCGGCGCCCTTGAGGACCTCCTCGATCTCTTCACGGTGGTCTTCCGCCGCGCGGTTGCCAACCTCAGGGTTGGCGCCGGCGCCCAGCCCGCGGGTGAGCTCGCGCCCGACATCGAGCTTGACGTCCGCGTCGCTCATGAGCAGCGCCTGTGCGTCCGTGTTGATCGCGATGAACTCAACGCCCTTGAGCCCCTCTTCGATCATCCGGTTCACGGCATTGACGCCGCCCCCTCCGATACCGACGACCTTGATGACCGCCAAATAGTTCTGCGGTGCTGCCACGAGGAGGGCCCTTTCCGCT
>DAITAE010000071.1:0-12391 GCA_036824445.1 Streptosporangiaceae bacterium
GCATCGCCGGCTGGAAGTAGTTGTTGCGGATGACGCCGCAGGCGATGCCGGACGCCCCGGCCCCCACGCCACGCTTGTCGAGGACGAGCACGTCCTCACCGCCACCCAGGCCCCGGCGGCGGAGCTCGGCCGCGAGATGCCACGCGGTGGAGAGCCCATGGATGCCGGCGCCGATGATCACGTACCTGCTGTGCCGGGGAATCATCGCTCCCGCCCTTCACCGCTGCCGCGTCACGATACTATTGCCCAGAGGGAAATATTATTTCCATAGCTACTGGGATCCTATCGTGGCCAGAACCGGTCAGCCAGCCACCCGCCAGGTCGCCGCCGTCCAGCGGGCGATCGCGATCCTCACCGAGCTCGCCGACGCCGGGACGGAGCTCGGAACCAACGAGATCGCCCGGCGCACCGGCATCAACGTGAGCACGATCTCCCGGATCCTGGCGACCCTGGTGAGCGGCGGCCTCGTCGAGCACGTCGCCGCCACCGGGCGCTACCGCCTCGGCGTCGGCGTCATCCGCCTGGCGAGCGCCGCGGGCCAGCGGCTGGACGTCCGCTCCCTCGCCCGCCCGCACCTCGAGGAACTGGCCGCCCGGATCCAGGAGACCGTCACGCTGTCAGTGCCCGGCGGGCACGAAGCGGTCACGCTCGACTACGTCCAGAGCCCGCTGTCCGTGCGCAGCGTCGCGGAAGTGGGCCGGACCAGCGCCGCTCACGCGACCGCGGTCGGCAAGGTGTTCCTCGCCCACGGCGGCACCCCGCCGGCCGGGCCTCTCAAGGCCTTCACCGAACGCACGATCGTGGATCACGACGTGCTCAGGGCCGAGGTGGCGCGGGTCAGGGAGCGGGGCTGGGGCCAGGCAGTCGGTGAGCGGGAAAAGGATCTCAACGCGATCGCCGTGCCGGTGCTGGATCCGGCCGGCAAACTGGTGGCGATCCTCGGTGCCCAGGGGCCGGCGGTGCGCTTCAGCTCGCGGGTCATGCGGAGTGCCGTGGAGTTGCTGACGGAACGGGCGGAGCGGGTGTCCCCGGGGCTTTGAGCGTCCTGAGGCACGGACGGCGTGCGCGGTCAGGAGCGCGGGCGGGTCTTGTCCGGGTCGTAGAACGGGAAGCGGACGACGGTCGCCGGGATGCGCTTGCGGTGGCCGTCCAGCTTGCCGACGTCGACCGCGGTGCCGATCTCCGAGTACTCCACCGCCATCCGGCACAGCGCGATGTTCGTGCGCAGCAGCGGCGACCGGGTGCCGCTCGTGATCACGCCGACCTGGGACCGGCCCACGTGGACGCAGTCGCCGTGAGCGGCGGGCTCGTTCCCGGCGAGCTCCAGCCCGACCAGGGTCCGTTGCGGCGAAGCCTTGCGCCGCTCCAGCGCGGCCCGGCCGACGAAGTCGTCTTCTTTGGTCTTGAGCGCGACGGTGAAGCCGATGCCGGCCTCGAACGGGTCGACCTGGTCGCCGAACTCGTACCCCGCGAAGATGAGGCCGGCCTCGATCCGCAGGATGTCCAGGGCGTCCAGGCCGAGCGGCGTGAGCGCGTGCGGCGCGCCGGCCTCCCACACCGCGTCCCAGAGCGTCGGCGCGTCCTTGGGGTGGCACCACAGCTCGTAGCCGAGCTCGCCGGTGTACCCGGTCCGCGAGACGACCATTGGCAGGCCCTCCGGCCCCCCGATGCGGCCGATCGCGAACCGGAACCAGGACAGGTCGCCGAAGGCCGGCTGGGTCGGCGGGGTCCACACCAGCTCCCGCAGCAGGTCCCGCGACTTCGGGCCCTGCACGGCGATGTTGTGCAGCTGGTCGGTGGAGTGCTTGATCCACACCTGGTCGAGGTTCAACCGCCCGGCGAGCTGGCGCAGCCAGGTCCCGTCGTACTCGTCGCCGCCGACGAAACGGAAGTTGTCGGTGCCCAGCCGGAAGACCGTCGCGTCGTCGAGCATGCCGCCGGTCTCGTTGCAGACGGCCGTGTACACTACCTGGCCGATGGCGAGCTTCCTGATGTTCCGGGTGACCGCGGCCTGCAGCAGCGCCTCCGCGTCCGGGCCCACCACCTCGAACTTGCGCAGCGGGGAGAGGTCCATCACCACCGCGCCCTCGCGGCAGGCCCAGTACTCGTCGATCGCGCCGTGGTTGTCGAAGCTGGTCGGCAGCCAGTAACCGCGGTACTCGGTCACCTGCCGGGTCAGCTGCGACCAGCGCGGGTGGAATCCGGTTTCCTTGGTGAGCTTGGGCTCGCTGTCCGGGGTGACCCGGTGCGCTACCGCCATCGAGAACCTCCGCTCGGCCGGGTAGACGCGGACGTGGATGTCGGTCGGGTTCCAGGCATTGGCCGGATCGATGTCGTCGGGGCAGGCGGAGGAGGCGCATACCAGGTCGCTCATCGCCCGCAGCAGCACGTAGTCGCCGGGCCGCGACCAGGGCTCGTCGAACAGCAGCTGGTTCGCGTCGTTGAAGGAGGTGTTGTAGAAGAAGTTGAGCGCCGGCCAGCCGCGGCGCGCCGCGATGCCGTACCGCGCGAGCTGCCCGTTGAAGTTGTCGGTGCAGTTGATGTGGCCCGGGTAGCCCATGTCCTCGTAGTACTTGGCGTTGCAGGCCAGCGCGAACGTGTCGTGCCGGCCGACCGTGTCGCGCACCACCTCCACGAGCGGGCGCATGTCCTGGTCGTAGAACTTGCCGAACAGCCCGGGCTGGGGGTAGGCGTTCCCCATCAGGTTGCGCGTCGTGGTGGCGTCCAGCCCGCGCTCGGCGCCCTCGGCGAGCCGCTGGGCGTGGAACGCGAGGAAGTCGGAGCACTGCCGGCCCTCGACGTCGATGACCTGGATGTACTGGCCCGCCTCCACCTCGTATGACCGCGCGGTGGCGGTGTCGACGCGCAGATCGAGCACCGGGTCGGCGAGCGGCGGCGGAAGCCGCGGCTCGCGCGGCTGCCGCGGCGCCGTCCGCCTGACCTCGATCACCAGGTCCGAGGGAGGGTTGTGCTCGTCCACGCCCATCAGGCCATCGGGGGCGGCCACCACGCAGGTCAGGCGCTGCTGCGCGGTGAACTCCGCCTGTGTGCCCGCGTGTGACCACTCACCGAACAGCCCCACCGCGCGCGCCCGCATCGGGTCGAGCCCTCGCGCCGCCAGCGGGCCGATGACCGCGGCGGCTTCCGCCTCCGGCAGCCGGTCGCCATCGCGCCCGGATGGGCCGGGTGCGCCTGGTGGCCGGGGCTCGCCGGGCCGGGCCAGCGCGCGCAGCACCGTTGCCGCGGTGTCCGGCGCCGTCCCGAGCGCCCCGAAGTCCTCCCGGCCGTCGGTGAGCACCGTGAGCTCACCCCGCTGCCGGCCTTCGGTGTCGGTGACCGTGAGCACGTCGCCCGGGTCGAGTTCGACGGCGGTGACCGCCCCAGGGCGCACCCGGTGCCGCTCCAGCGACGGGTCCGCGGGCAGCAGCCCGGGCAGGATCAGGCGCGGGCGCTCCGCGGACAGCGTCATGGTCAGGTCACCTGCCTATTGGCTTCTTGGCCTCGTCCTCGGCCGCCTGGGCGAGCAGCTACTCGGCAAGAGCACGCTTGCCTTGGCGTCGGGCTTCCCCTTGGGGTCGGGCTTCCCCTTTGCTTGATCAGTAACCACGACAGTGGACGGCGTTTACCTGCACTACACGTTGCCGAGAGTACGCCTGAGACATGCCCGGCGAAAGGGGGCGCGAAGCCCGCTGGCCGTGGGGGTGTCCGCCGCCGGCGCAGGCGGCGGAGTGACGGCTGGCGGACACGCGGGCGCCACCGGGATTAGTTCAGCCCCACGATCTCGCCGTTCTCATCGAGGTCGATCCGGGCGGCCGCCGGGTTCGTGCCGAGCCCCGGCATGGTCCGCATCTCGCCGCAGATCGGGTAGACGAAGCCGGCGCCGACCGAGGCCCGGACCTCCCGCACCGGCAGCGTCCAGCCGGTCGGGGCGCCCTTGAGCGAGGGGTCCGAGGAGATGGATAGGTGCGTCTTGGCGATGCACACCGGCAGCGTGCCGAACCCGGCCTTCTCGTAGGTGGCGAGCTGCTTGCTGGCCTGCGGCGAGTACTCCACGCCGTCGGCGCCGTAGACGCGCGACGCGACGGTCTCGATCTTCTCCCGGAGGCTCGCCTCGCTGTCGTAGAGGAAGCGGAAGTCGCTGGGCTCGTCGGCGGCCTCCGCGACCGCCTCGGCAAGCTCGGCCGCACCCCGGCCGCCGTCGGCGAAGTGCGTGCACACCGCGGACCTGGCACCGGCTGCCGCAGCGACCTCGCGGATGGCGTCGTGCTCGGAGGGGTGGTCGGTGGGGAACGCGTTGATGGCCACCACAGGGGACACGCCGTGCAGCCGCACGTTCTCGATCTGCTTGCGCAGGTTGGCAGCGCCCGCGAGCACGTCGTCCGGGTTCTCGGCGAGCAGGTCCTCGGGCAGCGGCTTGCCCGCGACGATCTTGTACTTGCCGGAGTGCGCCTTCAGCGCCCGGACCGTGGTGACCACGACCGCCGCGTCGGGCCGCAGGCCCGAGGCGCGGCACTTGATGTTGAAGAACCGCTCCGCACCCATGTCGGCGCCGAACCCGGCCTCGGTCACCAGGTAGTCACCGGTGTGGATGCCGATCAGGTCGGCGACCACGGAGGAGTTCCCGGTGGCTATGTTGCCGAACGGCCCGGTGTGCACCAGCACCGGAGTGTTCTCCAGCGTCTGGAGCAGGTTCGGCTTGATCGCGTCCCGCAGGATCACCGCCATCGATCCCGCGGCGCTCAGTTGATCGGCGGTGACCGGGTCACCGGCCGAGGTGTAGCCGACCACGATCCGCCCGAGCCGCGCCCGCAGGTCCTCCAGCGACGTGCTCAGCGCCAGCGTGGCCATGACCTCGGAGGCGGCGGTGATGTCGAACCCCGTCTGCCTCGGCACCCCGTCGAGGCGCGAGCCGAGCCCGATCACGATGTTGCGCAGCGCCCGGTCGTTGACGTCGAGCACCCGGCGCCAGGTGATGTTGTGCTGGTCGAGGCCGAGCTCGTTGCCCTGGTACAGATGGTTGTCGATCATCGCGGACAGCATGTTGTGCGCTGCGGTGACCGCGTGCATGTCGCCGGTCAGGTGCAGGTTCAGCACCTCCATCGGGACGACCTGGCTGTACCCGCCGCCCGCGGCGCCGCCCTTGATGCCGAACGTCGGGCCCATCGACGGCTGCCGGATCGTCACCGTGGCGCGCTTGCCGATGTGGCGGAACCCCTGGCCGAGACCGACCGTGGTGGTGGTCTTCCCCTCGCCGAGCGGCGTCGGGGTAACGGCGGTAACCACCACGTACTTCGCGTTCGGCACGGCGGCCAGCTCGTCGATCGCCGCCAGCTTGACCTTCACCACGCTCTCGCCGTACGGCTCCAGCAGGTGCTCGCCGATGCCCAGTTCGTGGGCGATGTCGTCGAGGGGCTTGAGCAGGGCCTTGCGCGCGATCTCAAGGTCGCTCGGGAATGTCATGCCGACTCCTCAGATTCCTGGCGGTGTAAAGCCGTCGATCTCGATGCCGAATTCGCCGCCTGCGGTCAGCAGCGCGCCGAACAGATAAGCCCCGGAGGAGCGCTCGCAGTGCAGCAGGTAGGAGCGCTCGCCGCCGGTGTCGTCTCGGATAATGTCGGTCGCCACGGCGGCCACCGACGTGCGGAAGGCCGCGCCGTCCGGCGTGATGTCCTCGCCGGTGTCGATGCCGCAGACCCTGGCCAGAACGTCGGCGCCGCGTGAGCCGTTGAGCCTGATAAGGGCGCGGCCGTGGGTGATGTCGGTCGCCGTCACCAGCTCGCCGGGGCAGCGGGCGGCGAGGCCGGTGGCGCGGGCGGTCAGGGCGGGGCCCTCTCCCGGCGCGGCCAGCAGCAGCCACTCCCCCGGCCCGGACCCGGCGACCAGCGTGCCGGCCGGATCCCTCGCCGCGCGGCCGAACGGCACCGCGAGCTCGGCGGCGGCGCGGCCGCCGATCGGGGCCCGCACCTGGACCTTGGACAGCGGGGTGCAGTCGGTGAGGGTGAGCCCGGCGGTTGCCCGGCGGCCGCTCACCTCCCAGCCTTCGAGGACCAGCACCGGCGGCGGCGGTGCGATCGGGCTGCGGGCGACCGGCTCAGACACGCATCCGCCCCCCGTCCGGGTCCACGTGCGCGTGATGCGGCATGACCGTCGCGGCGATGAGGCGCCCGCTCGGCAGCCGCACGGTCACCTCGGTGCCGGGCTCGGCCAGCCGGGGCTCGACCTGGGCGAGGCAGATGGACCGGTGCAGTGTGGGCGACATCCGGCTGGAGGTGACCCGCCCGGCGATGTGGCTGCCCTCCACGATCAGGCTGGCCTCATCGGGCACCACCGCGGGGTCCACCGGCTGCAGCCCCACCAGCCGCGGGCCGGAGCCGTCGGCGAGCTGCCAGGCCAGCTCCGGCTTGCCGACGAAGTCGTCCTTGTCCAGCTTGATGGCCCAGTCCAGGCCCGCGCTGAACCCGCGGGTCAGGCCGTCGGTGTCCTGGCCGACGATGAAGTGGCCCTTCTCGAGCCGGAGGATACGCTGGGCTTCCACGCCGAACGCCTGGATGCCCAGGTCGGCGCCGTGGTCCAGCAGCGTCTCCCAGACGTGCAGGCCATAGCCGGCCGGCACGTGCAGCTCGTAGCTGAGCTCGCCGGTGAACCCGATCCGCCACAGCACGCAGTCGTCGACCCCGGCGATCTGGCCGGTGCGCACGTGCATATAGGGGAAGGCCTCGTTGGACAGGTCCACGTCCTTGGTGACCCGCTCGATCAGGCGGCGGGCCTGCGGGCCGGCCACGTTCATGCTGGCGTAGGCGGTCGTCACCGGCGTGACGTGCACCCGCCAGTCCGGGTGCTCGGTCTGCAGCCAGTTCTCCGCCCATTCCCAGATCGTCGCCGCGCCCGAGGAGGTCGTGCTCATCAGGTAGTGCTCGTCGCCGAGCCGGCCGGTCACGCCGTCGTCGAGCACCACCCCGTCGTCCGCACACATGACGCCGTACCGGACCCGGCCGATCTCCAGCTTGGACCACTTGTTGACGTACAGCAGGTTCAGCAGCCTGGGCACGTCGGGGCCACGCAGGTCGAGCTTGCCGATCGGGGTGACGTCGATGATACCGACGTTCTCACGGACGTTGGCGGCCTCCGCCGCCGCGTCCCCGTAGCGGTCCGGGCGGATCCACGCGCCGGCCACCAGCGGGACGGCGCCGTGCGCCTCGTGCCAGGGCTGCATCGGGGAGTAGCGCACCGGGTCGAAGGCCCGTCCGGCGAGGGCGCCCAAGGTGACCGGCACGTATGGCGGCCGCCAGGTGGTCGTGCCGCTGTCGGCGATCGAGGCGCCGGTAGCGGCGGCCACCACCGCCACGGTGTTGACCGTCTCCAGCTTCCCCTGCAGCGGGCCCATCGTGGCGGTGGTGAACCGCTTGGCCAGTTCGGCGCCGTCGAAGCCCTCCGCGACGGCCGCGCGCAGGTCCTTGGCCGATACGTCCTCGCTGAAGTCAACGAATCCGTTCGTCCGCCCGGCGAAAAGCTCCGGGTGCGCTTCCACTGGAAGATCGGGAAGTTCAGGATGCGGAACGGCGGCCGCGGCGCCGGTGCCCTCCCCCGGCTCGTGCGGCATCGTGGTGGCTGCCATCGGGCCCGCCGTGTCCCGGGTCGGGGTGGCGGCGATCCGCGCCGCGCCGATACGCCGTGCGCGCCGGGCGGCCTCGGCACCCACCGCGGCCGCGTGCTCGGTCAGCTGCCCGACGCTGCCGTCCCCGGCGATGCCGCCGGTGACGAGAACGTCCTCGGGCAGCCGGGAGGCGTCGGGGAAGAACCTGGCCGCGCGCGGGCTGTAGCGGGGGCGGTCGCCGGAGGCGTTGAGCAGCGACGTCGGCGCGGTCCAGCCGACCGCGGTGACCAGCAGGTCACAGGCGATCCTGGTGCCGTCGGCGACCTGAACCGCCCGCACGCCAGCGTGCCCGACGGCGGCGGTCACGTCGCCGCCGAGGCGCGCGTCCTCCACCCGGACGACCTCGACCCCGGCCCGCTTGAGATCCGCGATGGCCGCGTCGCCCTCGGGGTTGGCGCTCAGCACGACCGCCCGCTGCCCCGGCTTGACCGCGTGCAGGTTGATCAGCCTGCGCACCGCGGTGGAGAGCATCACCCCGGGCAGGTCGTTGCCCGCGAACACGTAGGGCCGCTCGATCAGTCCCGGCGCCACCACGAGCGTCTTGGCGCGGGCCCGGATCAGGCGCTCGGCTTCCGCGCCGCCGTGCCGCCGTTCGAGGACCGCTAGCGCGTTGCCGTCATAGCGCCCGAGCACCACCGCGTCGGTCAGCACCTCGATGCCCGGCTCGGCGGCGACGCGGCCGGCCAGGTCGGCCAGCACCGTCAGGTCGGCATCGCTGCCCCAGCGCAGGTGGCCACCGAGGCCATGCTCCTCCTCGACGAGCAGCACGGACGCGCCCGCCCTGGCGGCGCTGATGGCGGCCGCCATCCCCGCCGGGCCGCCGCCGGCGATGAGGACATCGGGATGGGCATGGCGCTTGTCCGGACGGGCGTGCGAGGTATCCGGCGACACCGTCCCGCCGTTGACGAACCTGCGCAGCACGCTCTCGTAGACCGGCCACGCGAAGCGCGGGCGCATGAAGGTCTTGTAGTAGAAGCCGGCGGTGAGGAAGCGGCCGGCCAGGCGGTTCACCGCCTTCGCGTCGAGGCGCAGCGAAGGCCAGGTGTTCTGGGAGGTGACCACCATGCCGTCGGCGGCCAGCCGGTGGGCGCCGCGGACGTTCGGCTCGTCCCCGACCTGGACAATGCAGCCGGGGTCGTGGAAGGAAGCCGTGAGCAGGCCACGGGGGCGGTGGTATTTGATGCTCCGGGAGAACACCCGCTCCCCGGCGGCGGCCAGCGCCGAGGCGATCGTGTCTCCCGCATAGCCCTGGCAGGAACGCCCGTTCCAGGTGAACTCCAGTGGCTCGCCGCGGTTGATCACCTCGCCGGGCTGTGGCGGCAGGCGCATCGCCCGGGTGCTCATCTCGCCTCCCCGGTGGCCGCCTCGCCGAGCCCGCTCATGGCGCCGGCTCCCCGGCCGGGACGCGAGCCTGGCTGGCCCGGGCCTGCCTGACCTCGTTGGTCTCGGTGTGCCGCTGCACCGTGATGAACCTGCGGCAGCCCATCCGGTGGTACCAGCTCTCGGTGGTCCAGCCACACGGGTTGGCCCGGAGGTAGAGGTAGCCGCGCCATTGCGCGGGCGTTGCGCTGCCCGGGTCAGGGCGCGTGGATACCTCGCCGACGTGCGCGAACTCGGTCGCCTCACGCGGGCCGCACCAGGGACATGGCAGGAGGATCATCACCGGACCTTTCCGCATCAGTGGCCGACTGCGGCCGCGCCCTTCTCACCCACGAGTGCTCCCTCGCCGAACCGGTCCAGGCCGAAGGCGGCGATGATCCCGGGAGTCTCGCCGGACGCGATGCACTCCGCCATGGCCTCCCCCGATACCGGGCCGGCCTTGAACCCGTAGGTCCCCCAGCCCACGTCGACGAAGAAGCCCTCGACCGGTGTCGGGCCCATGATCGGCGAGAAATCGGGGGTCATGTCGCACAGGCCCGCCCATTGCCTCAGCAGCCGGACTTTGGTCAGGGCCGGCATGAGCTCGAGCACGTGCCCGGCCAGGCCCTCGATGAACTCGAGCGAGCCGCGCATCGAGTACGAGGTGAACGGGTCCACGCTGGCGCCGAAGACGAGTTCGCCCCGGTCGGTCTGGCTGATGTAGACGTGCAGCGTGCCGGACACGATGACGGTGGAAAGGAACGGCTTCACCGGCTCGGTGACGGCTGCCTGCAGGGGGGAGGTCATGACGGGCATGGCGACCCCGGCCATGTCGGAGATCAGCGTGGACCAGCCGGCGGTGGCGTTGAGCACGACGGGCGTGGCGATGTCGCCGTTGCTCGTCGTCACCCCGCGTACCCGGCCGCCAGCCACGTCGATGCCGGTGACCGCGGTGTTCTGGTGGATGTGCGCGCCGTGCGCGGAGGCGCCGCGCGCGTACCCCCAGACAACGGCGTCGTGACGGATGATGCCGCCGGGCGGGTGCCAGAGCGCGCCCAGGATCGGGTACCTGGCGGCTGGGCTGACATCGAGGAACGGGGCAAGCCGCTTGACCTCGGCCGGCCCGATCACCTCGGAGTCGACGCCCTCCACCTTGTTCACCTCGGCCCGCCATCGCATGGTCCGCAACGACGCGTCGCTGTGCGCCAGCGTGAGGTGCCCCCGCTGGGAGAACATCACGTTGTAGTCGAGATCGGTGGCGAGCCGCTGGTACAGCTTCACCGACCGGTCGTAGAACCTGACCCCCTCCGGCGTCAGGTAGTTCGACCGCAGGATCGCGGTGTTGCGCCCCGACCCGCCGGAACCCAGGTAGCCCTTCTCCAGCACCGCCACGTCGGTGATCCTATGGTTGGCGGCCAGATAGTACGCGGCGGCGAGGCCGTGCACGCCGCCGCCCACGATCACGACGTCGTAGCTGCCCTTCATCGGCTGCTGCTGCCAGGCGGGCGGCCACGACTCGTTCGCCAGGCCGCGCCGGAAGAGCGCTGCTGCTGAGTACCTGGCCGGGTAGGCGGAGCGGCCCGGGCTCTGCCGGTGCCCATTCGTGCTCATGTGCACGCGATCATCGCCTCCCGCGAGCCACGCTGCTCACAGCCCGCCCGGCGCACAAGACTACCATGAAACACTGTCCACTGGAGATAAACTAGCGCGGATCTTCAGCCGGTTGGCTGGATGGATTTGACGGACAGGAACTGGATCGGCAGCTCGATCAGCGTTCGCGGGCCGTGCGGGACCTCCCCCACGAACTGCATCGTGTCGCCGGGTTCCAGCAGGTAGGCCGAGTTCCCGCAGAGGTACTCGATCCTGCCCGCGATCATATAGATCATCTCGGTTCCCGGGTGCTGGTACAGCGGGAACTCCTCCGCCCGGTCGGTCAGCGTGACCAGCAGGGTCTCCAGCGAGTTGTGCGGCGCGCGCATCGTGCCCAGCAACTGGTAGCGGTGGCCGGGGCCAGATCCCTTGTGCTCGATGTCCAGGCCGCGGCCGGCCTTGACATAGAGCACGTCCTGCTCCTCGTTCAGGCCGCGGAAGAAGGCGGTAACCGGCACCTTTAATGCCCCCGACAGCCGGGCCAGCGTGGCCAGGCTCGGCGACGCCTGGGCATTCTCGATCTTGGAGAGCATCCCCTTGGACAGGCTGGTCAGCTCCGCGAGCTGGCCAACGGTCAGCCCTAGGTGCAGCCGGAACTCGCGCACCCGCTCGGCGATGACCGCGCCGAGCGCCTCCTCGAGCGCACCCGGTGACCCCACGGCCAGCTGCTCGTCCTGACCGCCATCCTCGTCCGCTGCGGCGAGGCCGACTAGCTGCGACATCGCTCGTCGCCTCCTCCCCCACGGCGGCACGGGCCGCCGCCGGTCGCTCGATCGGCTACCCATCCGGGGCGGCACGCAGCGCCGATGCCGCCGCCGCGCCCTTCACGGTGGCCAGATAATCTCACCAGCAAGCCGTCACGTTTGCGGGCAATCCGCCATCGGCAACCGCTTGTATCGTGTCATGATACAGGGTTTACTGTCCGTGAATCGCGAGCGTTGCTCCGGCCGCCGATCGGGCCACCCCAGGGCCCGGCGGGCCCGGCCAGGCAGGCCGACCGGAGAACTCGACCGTTAGGAGGGCCCGTGTCCACTGACCTCGAGCGGTTCGTTGCCACCGATGGCCGCGACGAAGCCGTGGCACGTGTCCGGTCAGAGATCGACGCCAGGGGCATTACCTATATCTATTACCAGTTCGCCTCGGTCACCGGCCGGATCATGGGCAAGGGGGTGCCCGCGGACCACTGGGAGCAGATCGCCGGGAAGGGCTTCCAGCTGGTCTACGGATCGACCGCCAACCTGTTCACCGACCGGCACGGCAACTACATCGGCTACGGGCCGGAGGCGTGGGAGCTGGTCGGGCTGCCCGACGTGGAGACGTTCTGCCAGCTGCCGTGGGACCCGAAGACCGCGCGGGTGTTCTGCACCTTGTTCCGCAACCGGGAGGAGGAGGTCGACCCCGGCGGCTACCTGACCTCGGACTGCCGCGGCAACCTCCGGCGCATCCACGAGGCCTTCGAGCGCGACACCGGGCTGCACCTGCGGGTGGGGACCGAGCCGGAGATGATGTGGCTCAAGGTCAACCCGGACGGCACGCCGTCGGTGGAGGGCAAGACCAAGCCGTACTGCTACCACATCGACCAGTTCGCCGAGCTCCAGCCGCTCATCCACAAGGTCATGGAGTACGGCAAGGCGATGGGCCTGGACATGATCCAGGGCGACCATGAGGACGCGCCGGGCCAGCTCGAGCTCAACTGGACGTTCGACCGGGCCGAGCAGACGGCCGACC
>DAITAE010000573.1:0-3247 GCA_036824445.1 Streptosporangiaceae bacterium
CGTCTCGTCCAAGAAGAAGGATGACCTGCAGTCGGTCATCTCCCTGGTGAAGGGCAACGACTTCGGCCTGGCGCTGCAGTTCATCAACTACCGGTAGGCCACTGCCGTCCGCACCGGCGAACACCGCCCATACCCAACGGCGCTGCCGCCACACCCACCGCGGGACGCCGCGTCACCGCCGGGGCCGGTCAGCAAGGCCTTCCCCCGGGCGCGGGGCTCCGGCGTCGTGCGCGGGCGGCGGCGGCACGGTCCACATCCACTCGCGCAGCCGGGCTTGCTCATGGGTGAGCGCCGTGATGTCGGTCTCGGCGTAGGAGAACTCCGGCGACCAGAACAGCGCATCGTACGGGCAGGCCTCCACACAGATCCCGCAGTACATGCACAGCGAGAAGTCGATCGCGAAGCGGTCGAGGACGTTGCGCACCCGCTGCCGCCCGCGCCCAGCCGGGCCGCGCACCGGATCCGGGCCGCTGGCGGGATTCGGGCCGGCACCAAATCCGCCGTCACCGCCCTGAGACGCGGCGGGCTCCGGCACCGGGCCGTCCCCGCCGGTGCCGTACTCGTGCCCCGGCACCGGCTCCTTGTGCGACTCGATGTAGATGCACCAGTCCGGGCACTCCCGGGCGCACAGCATGCATGCCGTGCAGTTCTCCTCCAGCAGGGCGATCACGCCCCGGCTGCGCGCGGGCAGGGCGCCGGCGGGCGGCGTTCCGCCGGTCATGACGGTCCCCACCCATCCGGCACGCCCGGCGGTGCCTGGCGGCGCGCCCGCGGCACGCTCCGCTCACCGGGTTCCTTGGCACCCGGCCACTCCTTCGCGGCCCGGGCCGCGAGCACGAAGTCCTTGCGCAGCGGATGCCCTTCGAACCCGCCGGGGAGCAGCAGCGGTGCCAGATGCGGATGGCCATCGAAGATCACGCCGAACATCTCGTGCGTCTCCCGCTCGTGCCACGCCGCACCCCGGTAGATCCCGGTGGCGGTCGGCAGCCGCGGCGCGGAGCGGGCCAGGAGTGTGCCGGCCAGCACGTGATGGCGGCCGGCCAGCGAGTAGACGTGCACGACGACGGAAAAGCCCTCACCGCCCTCATCGACCGCGGTGAGCCAGTCGAAGAAGTCACAGTCCAGGCGCTCGCGGGCGAAGGTGAGCACCGTGAGCCAGTGCTCGGGCGGGACCCGCAGCATGACCCCGTGGTGATCCGGCTCGCACCGCACCGCGGGCGGCAGGCCGTCGCTCACCATGGCGATGATCTCCTCAGCCGTCACCGGCGCTCCCCCGCGAGCGCAGCAGAACTGCCAGGCCTTCCAGCAGTGCCTCCGGGCGGGGCGGGCAGCCGGGAACGTAGACGTCCACGGGGATGAGCTGATCCACCCCCTTGGTCACGCAGTAGGAGTCCCAGTAGGGACCGCCGCTGTTGGAGCACGCGCCGAACGACAGCACCCGCCGTGGCGGCGGGGTGTCCTGGAACGCCTTCAGCACGAACGGCGCCAGCTTGTCGGTCACCGTCCCGGCCACCACAAAAACGTTGACCGGCCCGCTCTGCTCCTTGCCCTCCCCGGCCGCGGCCAGGGCCCCGGCCCGCCGGAGTGCGGCCGCAACCTCGACCCCGCAGCACGCGAGGCCGGCGTCGAAGACGCGGAGTGAGTAGGCGCCGCCAGCATCGACCGTGATGACGCCCGGGCCCGGGCCGGCCCCGGGGCGGCTCCCGGCGCCGGTCAGCGGAAGGTCCACGGCAGCCATTTGGCCAGCCTACCGAGGTGGCTGCCAGGCGCCTGGCGCGCACAACCCTCGCGCGCGGGCGCGACGCCGGGCGCCCTGGTTCGCCGGCCCGCCGGGCAACGAAAGGTCACAGGCTAGGAAACTCCGGTGAAACGTGGCGTGAACCCCGTGTCACCCCCACGCGTCCTAATCCATGGGGAGTATCATTGAAAGCTGAACTGTCATACAGAGGGGCCCGTGGGGGGCTATCCGGGGCCGGCAGAGATACCAGTGTGATCGGTGTCACAGTTCCGCGCGGGCGCCTGTGTACGACCTACCGTGACCCAGCGTCACGAGTAGCCTGAACCACGACCTGAATCATGAAGATCATGAATCCGGGGCCATCCGGGCCCGGGAAGCGCTCACGGACCTACGCCGACATCGGCGCCCGCCCGCGGCGCGCCGAGGAGGTCCTTTTACTGTGGCCAAGCAGGTCCAGCAACTTGACCGTGTCATTATCCGTTTCGCGGGCGACTCCGGCGACGGCATGCAGCTGGCGGGGGACCGTTTCACCCAGGAAACGGCGGCGTTCGGCAACGACCTGTCCACGCTGCCGAACTTCCCCGCCGAGATCCGCGCCCCGGCCGGCACCCTGCCCGGCGTCTCCAGCTTCCAGCTTCATTTCGCCGACCACGACGTCCTGACCCCCGGCGATGCGCCGGACGTTCTGGTGGCGATGAACCCGGCCGCCCTCAAGGCCAACCTCGTCGACCTGCCCCGCGGGGCCGACATCATCGCGAACACGGACGAGTTCAGCAAGCGGAACCTGTCGCGGGTCGGGTACGGCGAGAGCCCACTGGAGGACGGCTCGCTCGCGGCCTACAACGTCCACGCGGTGCCGATCACCTCGATGACCGTCAAGGCCCTGGAAGAGTTCGAGATCACCCGCAAGGACGCCGAGCGGGCCAAGAACATGTTCGCCCTCGGCCTGCTCTCCTGGCTCTACAACCGGCCGCTGGAGGGAACGATCAAGTTCCTGCAGTCCAAGTTCGCCGCCAAGCCCGAGATCATGAAGGCGAACGTCGCGGCCTTCCAGGCCGGCTGGAACTACGGCGAGACGACCGAGGCGTTCTCGGTCCAGTACGAGGTCAAGCCCGCCCACCTCGAACCCGGCACGTACCGCAACATCACCGGCAACCTCGCGCTCGCCTACGGCCTGGTGGCCGCGTCGCGGCGGTCCGGGCTGCCGCTGTTCCTCGGCTCCTACCCGATCACGCCGGCCTCGGACATCCTGCACGAGCTGTCCAAGCTCAAGCGGTTCGGCGTCCGCACCTTCCAGGCAGAGGACGAGATCGCGGGCGTGGGCGCCGCGCTCGGCGCGGCGTTCGGCGGCGCGCTCGGCGTCAGCACCACATCCGGTCCCGGCATGACGCTCAAGATGGAGACGATCGGGCTGGCGGTCTCGGTCGAGCTGCCGCTGATCATCTGCGACATCCAGCGGGCCGGCCCGTCCACCGGCATGCCGACCAAGACCGAGCAGGCCGACCTGCT
>DAITAE010000072.1:0-12389 GCA_036824445.1 Streptosporangiaceae bacterium
TGTCCCGCCTGACGAGGTGTTCCGCGACCGCGTAGTGCCAAAGGACGCTGATGAAATGGCGAAGATGCCGTCGCTGAACGCCTCCATCCGGGAGGTACGCAGGCTGAGCACCCGACGGCGGTCAGCTGGGCCGGGCTCACTCATCCAGGCAGCATCGCACGGCGGGCCGGGAGCGGCAGCGGCAGTTACCGCGCGAACCGCCTGATCTCCTCGATCTCCCCGGTGAGGGTCTCCCACATCAGCCCGGTGTCCTCGTTCTGCTCATGCGGGCCGCGGAAATCGCGGACGGCGAGCGAAATGTCGTCCAGGCGCGTCCCCTGCCTGCTCCGGTATGCTCCGAGGCCCAGGCACGACGGGTGAGCGGGGGAGCCATGGCGGTGCGGCCGTGACGGGGACGACCGGCCCGGCGGCCGAGGTCGCCTTGCTCGACGCGCTGGGCCAGGCAGAGCTGGTGCGGCGGGGTGAGGTGAGCCCGGCCGAGCTGGTGCAGTGGGCGATCGAGCGGATCGAGCGGCTGAACCCGGCGCTGAACGCGGTCGTCACCCCCATGTTCGACGACGCGGTCTCGCGGGTGCGCCAGGGTGTGCGCGGGCCGTTCGCCGGTGTGCCCTACCTGCTCAAGGACCTGGTCGTCGAGAGCGCCGGGGCCCGGTTCACCGAGGGCTCGGTGTTCCTGCGCGACAACACATCGTCGTTTGATTCCGAGCTCGTGCTGCGGCTGCGCCGGGCAGGCCTGGTGATCGTCGGCAAGACGAACACCCCGGAGTTCGGGATGGTACCGACGTGCGAGCCGGTGCTGTTCGGCGCGACCCGCAACCCCTGGGATGTGAGCCGATCGACAAGCGGGTCGAGCGGCGGGTCGGCCGCGGCCGTCGCGTCGGGCATGGTGGCGACGGCACACGGCAACGACCTCGGCGGCTCGCTGCGCTACCCGGCGTCGGCATGTGGCCTGTTCGGCCTGAAGCCGACCAGGGCACGCAACCCACTCGGGCCGGAGTACGGCGATGCCCTCGGCGGCAACGCGGTCGAGCACGCGCTGACCCGGTCAGTGCGCGACAGCGCCGCGCTGCTGGACGCGACGGCCGGGCCCGCGCTGGGCGACCCCTACTGGGCGCCCCCGCCGGCCGGGCGGTTCAGCGACGAGGTCGGCGCCGACCCCGGGCGGCTGCGCATCGCCTTCACCTCCCGCACCGCCGACGGGTCGCCGGGTCACCCCGACTGCGTGGCCGCGCTCGACGACGCGGTGGCGCTGTGTGAGTCGCTGGGCCACCACATCGTGGATGCGCAGCCGCCGGAGATAACGCCGGAGGTCGGTGCGGCGATCGGGACCGGATTCAACGCCGCGACGGCGTGGATACTCGCCTACTGGATCCGCCGCCTGGGCCGCGAGCCGGAGCCCGGCGAGATCGAGCCGCTGACCCGCGCGTTCTGGGAGGCCGGGAGCGAGGTCACCGCCGCCGGCTACCTCCTGGCGGTCGAGGACACCCAGGCCTACGCGCGCCGGGTCGCCGGGTTCTTCACCGGCGTCGACGTGTGGCTGACGCCGACGCTGTCGGAACCGCCAGCCGCCCTCGGCGAGATCACCTCGACCGAGGCCGAGCCGCTGCGCGCCCTGGAGCGCGGTGGGCGGACCGTCGCCTACTCCGGCGTCATCGCCAACATCACCGGCCAGCCCGCGATGTCGGTGCCGCTGTGGTGGAACGCCGACGGCCTGCCCATCGGCGTGCACTTCCTCGGCCGGTTCGGCGACGAGGCGACGCTCTTCCGCCTCGCGGCGCAGCTCGAGCGGGCCCGCCCGTGGATTGGCCGCACGCCGCAGGTGTTCGCCTGAGACGGCAGAACCTGCCGGCGCGGCCGGCGGGGGGATCGGGGATCATGAAGGCTGGCCGTAAAGGAGGCAGGCATGACACGGCAGGAGCTGCTCGCCTACTGCCTGGCCAAGCCCGGCGCCTGGCAGGACGAGCCGTGGGAGGACGACGTCGTCGTGAAGGTCGGCGGCAAGATCTTCGCCTTTCTCGGGTCGGGGCCGGGCTCCGCGGTGGGTCTCAAGTGCGGCGCCACTCGTGAGGTGGCCGACGAGTGGCTGCTGCGCTACCCGCATGATGCTTCGGTGATGGCTTACATCGGGCGCTCGGGCTGGAACACCCTGCAGGCCGGCGGCGCGATTCCCGACGACGAACTCCGCGAGGCCATCGACGCCTCCTACGACGCGGTGGTCGCCAGGCTGCCGAAGAAGGACCGCCCGCGCAGTGGGTAGTTTGTGGGCATGGGTTCCTTCGTCGCCCGCCGGGTGCCCGAGCAGTGACGGATCCGTACGCGGACGCCGCGGGCCTGGTCGCGCGTTCGGCGGCGGCATACGCGTCGAGCGTGCCCACCGATCCAGCCGATGACGGCTTCTTCGGGCCCGCGAGCGTCACCTGGCGGGTGAGCGCCGACCTGTCCTCGATTGTCGCGGGCCTGCGGGCGCTGCTGGTCCAGGCGCTGCACCCCCTGGCGATGGCCGGCGTCGACCAGCACAGCGACTGGCGCCGCGATCCCGTCGGCCGGCTGGCTGCCACATCCTCCTATCTCGCCACGGTCAGTTTCGGCGACCGTGCGGCGGCGGAGCGGGCCGCGGCCAGGGTCCGCCGGATCCACGAGCACGTCCGTGGCGTCGACCAGGTGACCGGCCGCTCGTACGCGGCCGGCGACCCGGCCCTGCTGCTGTGGATCCACGCGGTGCTCGTTGAGTCCACCCTGGTCGCATGCGAGCTGTTCGGGACGCCGCTGGAGGCAGCGGACGGCGACCGCTACGTGGCGGAAATGGTCGTCGCGGCCGAACTCGTCGGCGTCCCCCGCGCGCTGGTCCCCGCGGACCTCGCCGGGCTGCGGCAGTACCTGTCATCGGTCCGGCCCGAGCTGCGGTGCACGCCCGCAGCCGCCGAAGCGGCCGCGTTCCTGCTCGACCCGCCCGGCCTCGACGATGACATCGCCGACATCTGGCAGGACGTCCGCGACGGCGCGACCGCCGCGCTGCCGGACTGGGCGCGCGAGATGTACGGCTACCGCATGGCCAGAGCGCTGCCCCTGGCCCGCAGGATCGAGATCCGGCAGGCACTGGGTGTCCTCGACGCGGTGTTCCTGGGCGAGCCCGGTGTGCTCGAGGCGCGGCAGCGGCTCGCCCTCCGGATGCGCGCCGCGCAGCGCGCATGAGAAGACCCGTCGCCACGGTGGCGGCCGGTGGCGCGCTCGCGGCGCTGGGCCTGGTCATGGTGCGGCGCCGTCTGGGCCGGCTCCGGCTGCGGCGCGGGCTGGCGGCCCTGCGGCTCGCCGCGCGCGGCGGGATGCGCTACACGCGAAGCGCACCAGCGCTGTTCGCGTCCGCCGACCGCAACCGCGAGCGGCTGCGCAACGACCTCGCCCTGCAGACCGCCGAAGATGTCGCCGACACGCTCGGGGCGATGAAGGGCGTCCTGATGAAGATCGGCCAGATGGCCAGCTACGTCGACGACGGCCTGTCCCCCGCCGTCCGCCGCACCCTGTCCCGCCTGCAGGACAGCGTCCCGCCGATGAGCGCCGACCTCGCCGCGCGCGTCGTTATGCAGGAACTGGGCCTGCCCCCGGAGCGGGCGTTCGCGCGCTGGGATCCGGTACCCATCGCCGCCGCCTCGATCGGGCAGGTCCACCGCGCGATCACCCGCGACGGCCGCGCCGTGGCGGTCAAGGTGCAGTATCCCGGCATCGCCGAGACCATGGCGGCCGACCTCGACAACGTCTCCCTGCTGCGCAGGCTGCTGCGCGTGACCGCGCCCAGCCAGGACGTCGATGCGCTCGTCACCGAACTGAGAGACCGCGTGCTCGAGGAGCTTGACTACCGCCGGGAGGCCGGCAACCAGCGGCTGCTGGCCGCCTACTACGACGGTCATCCCACGATCCACATCCCGCAGATCGTGGGTGAGCTGTCGGGAAGGCGGGTGATCACGAGCGAGCTGTCGGATGGAGCGCGCTTCGCGGAGCTCACCGGCTGGCCCCAGCACGAACGCGACCTGGCAGCGGAGACGATCTACCGGTTCGTGTTCCGGAGCCTGTACGAAGCCCACGCGTTCAACGGCGACCCACACCCGGGCAACTACCTCTTCCACGGGGGCGGGCGGGTCACCTTCCTCGATTTCGGCCTAGTCAAGCACTTCACGCTTGCGGAGCTGCGGCCGCTCATGCAGATGGCCCGCACCTTGTGCGTCGAGAACCAGCCCGAGGCCTTCCGCCGCAGCCTGGAAGACGCCGGGTTCCTGCGCCCGCACGCGCCGCTGAGCACCGAGACGATCGTCGACCACCTGGGCGTCTTTTACGCGACCATCCGCAAGCCCGGCCCGCTGACCATCACCCCCGACTACGCCTCGGCCGTCGTGCGCCGGTTCTTCGACCTGCGCAGCCCGGTGGCGGAGTACGTGAGCATCCCGCGGTCCTATGTGATCCTGCAGCGCATCAACCTGGGCTTGTTCGCCGTGCTCGGCGAGCTGTCCGCGACCGCCAACTGGCGGGCCATCGCCGAGGAGATCTGGCCGTTCGTCCAGGGCCCGGCGTCCACTCCGATGGGCGAGGCAGAGGTGGCGTGGCGGGCGAGGCGACGGCGGCTCGGTCCGGCGTCAGAGGCCGAAGATGCGGCGAAGCCCGCGATCGACTTCGTCCATGAGTGATGCGGGCAGGCGCCGGGCCTGGGATGTGAGATCGGCCTTGTCGAGGGTCACCAGCGCGGTCACGTTGATCACCGAGTCGCGGGGCAGCCCGGACACGGCCGCCGGGAGGAACACGTTGCCCGGCAGCGCCGCGAGCGCCGTGTTGGAAGTGATCACCGCGGCCACCGTCGTGGCGAGCCGGCTGGCGTTGTAAGGGTCGGCCTGGACAACCAGGACCGGACGGCGCTTGGCGGGTTTGCTGCCGCGCATCGCCCCAAGGTCAGCCCAGCAGACACAGCCGCGCTGGATCACCAGTCATCCCCGGCGGCGAGTCGGTCCCGCCCGGCGGCAGCGGCCGCCGGACCGGACTCGTCGCCACCGGCCATCCGCAGCGCCTCGTTGACATGCTCGGTCACCGAGTGCCCGGCGAGGTCGGCCAGGTACAGCTCCACAGCGCGGGCGAAAAACGCCGACCTGCTGATCCCGAGTTCCCTGGCCTTGATGGTGACCCGCTCGAACGTGGCGTCAGAAAGGGAGATGGCTGTCTTCACAACTCCAGTATAACCAGGTATAACCGATATTCTGAACGCTATTCACGCATGCCCATATCCGCACCCGGATATCCTCGGCGGGTGCCCGTCGCAGGTAGGCACGACCGGGGGTGAGACTGAAGCGTGACCCGCTGGGTGCTGCACGTGGACCTCGACCAGTTCATCGCCGCGGTCGAGGTGCTGCGCCACCCGGAGCTGCGCGGGCGCCCGGTGGTGGTGGGGGGTGATGGTGACCCGGCCAAACGTGGCGTGGTCAGCACGGCGTCGTATGAGGCACGCGCCTTCGGGGTGCGCTCGGGCCTCGCCCTGCGTACCGCCCGCCAGCGCTGTCCCGATGCGGTGTTCCTGCCCGTGGACCGCGAAGCGTACGAGGCCACGTCGGCGGTGGTGATGGCGACGCTGGGCGAGTTCGACGCGGTCGTCGAGGTGGCCGGCTGGGACGAGGCCTTCCTCGCCGCCGAAACCGACGATCCGGAAGCGCTCGCCCGCCAGATCCAGGACCGCGTCCGCGCAGTGACCAACCTCGAATGCACGGTCGGCATCGGCGAAAACAAGCTCCAGGCCAAGCTGGCCGCCGGGCTCGGCAAGCCGGCCGGCCTCTTCCGGCTCACCCATGAATCCTGGTACAACGTGCTCGGCGACCGCCCCACCGACGTGCTGTGGGGCATCGGCTCCAGAACGGCCCGGCGGCTCGCCGCCCTGGGCATCCACACCGTCGCGGACCTGGCCGGCACCGACCCGCGCGAACTGGCGGCGCACCTCGGCCCGGTGACCGGGCCGTGGCTGGTTCAGACCGCCCGCGGGCTCAGCCCCGCACCGGTCGTCGCCGAGCCCTACGTGCCGCGATCGCGTGGCCGGGAGATCACCTTCCAGCGCGACATCACCGACTGGGATCAGGTACGCAGGGAGGTCACGCGGCTGGCCCGGCAGGTGGCCACCGAGATCGCGGGCGAGCAGCGGCAGGCGCTGCGGGTCGTGGTCAAGGTCAGGTACAAGCCATTCCTCACCCACACCCACGGCCACCCGCTCCCGGCCGCCACGGCCGACGCCGCGGCCATCGAGCGGGCGGCGCTCGCCGCGCTGGACCAGTTCAGGCCGGGCCGCCCGGTCCGGCTGCTGGGCGTCCGCGCCGAATTCACCCGCTGACCCGGCAACTACGGCCGGCCGCCTTCAGCCGTCCCCGGGTGGCTCCCGGTCGTGCAGGCGGCGCACCTCCAGGACCTGGGCGCCGAGAGCCTCGAGTCTGGTCAGGAGCCCGTACAGCGCGGCCTGGTCGGGCAGGACGCCGTGAACCATGGTCCCGACCGGCTCCACGCTCGCGTTGAGCTCCTCGAAGTCGAGCAACGCCTCGGGTGGGAGCGTCCCCGCCACGCGGATCTCGTAGTGATGCGGGGAAGTCAACGTCGGGCCCCAGCTTGCTCGGAAGGCGGGTGTTGCTTTGCTCACCATGCCGCCGATCGGCGCGCCGGGCCCCACCCATGGTGGGTGATTCGTCACCCGGGTGAGATTAGGCTGGGGTGATGACGGCTCACCCGCTCGGCGGCCACATTGAGGCCACGGACCTCAGTTCGAGCAGGGTCACGGGCCGCTGCCGGGACTTACCCGCGCGGGGGCGCGGGCCGTTTCGCCATGCGGGACAGGGGGCTGCCGATGGCGGCGAGCGCAGCGACAGGCTCAACGGGGCGATCCGGGACCCAGGCGGACGCTGACGCGTCCATCCTGGCATCCAAGATCACCGTACCCAGCCTGCCGGCCTGGGCCGTCCCACGGCCACGGCTCGGCAGGCTCATCGACGGCGGCGTACGCGGCCCGCTGACGGCGCTCATTGGGCCCCCGGGCGCCGGCAAGACGCTGGCCATGGCGGCGTGGGCAGCGAGCCAGCCCCTGCGCCCGGTGGCATGGGTCACTCTCGACGAGTTCGACAACAAGCCACGGGTCCTGTGGGGCCATGTCACCGCCGCCCTGCGGCGGGCAGGCGTCCCGGTCCCGCACGCCGCATGGGCGGCGCCGGTGGACAGCGTGGACCACGAGTTCCTCGTCCGGCTCGCATCGGTGCTCGCCGCGGCGGAGCCGCCGGTCGTCCTCGTCCTGGACGACATCCATTTCCTGACCGGCCGCACGGCACTGCAGGGGCTCAGCTACCTCATGCGGAACGCACGGCCGGGCCTGCGCGTGATGGTGGCGTCACGCATTGACCCGCTCCTGCCGCTGCACCGGTTCCGGCTCGCCGGGGAGCTGACGGAGATCCGGGCCGACGCACTCGCGTTCAGCGTCCCCGAGTCCGGGCTGCTGATGGCGCAGCATGGCGTTGCCTTGCCGCAGGACTCGCTGGAAGGCCTCACGGCGCGGGCGGAGGGCTGGGCCGCCGGCCTGCGGCTGGCGGCGATCTCGATGCACGAGCACCCGGACCCGGAGCAATTCGTCAAGGAGTTCGTGGCCGAGGACAGCCCTGTGGTCGGCTACCTGGTGGAAGA
Organism: Streptosporangiaceae bacterium; assembly: GCA_036824445.1. Taxonomy (GTDB): domain Bacteria; phylum Actinomycetota; class Actinomycetes; order Streptosporangiales; family Streptosporangiaceae; genus UBA9676. The sequence continues at coordinate 7,681 of DAITAE010000072.1, forward strand.
AGTGCTGAACGCCCACCCGCCGCGGATCCGGGACCTGCTGCTGAGGACAAGCATCCTGGACAGCTTCGACGCGGACGTCGCCGATGAGCTGAGCGATGGGCGCACCGGGCATGACTTGCCGGGCCTCGTGCGGGCGAACGCCTTCGTGCTGCCGGCGGGCTCGGGCCGGTACCGCTACCATTCGCTGTTCGCCGAGGTCCTGCGCTTGAAGCTGCGCCACGAGCGGCCCGGCCTGGTGCCCGAACTGCACCGGCGGGCGGCGGGCTGGTACCAGCGGAACGGTTCGCTCACCCAGGCGGTGCGGCACGCGGCGACAGCAGGAGACTGGCAGCTGGCGGCCCGGATCGTCGTCGGCGAACTCGCGGTCGGCCAGCTCACCGGGGCGCGCGGGGATGACCCACTGGCCCACGAGTTCGCGCGCATGCCAACCGCGCGGACCTGGACCAGGCCGGAGCCGTTGCTGGTCGCGGCGGCGCTGGCGCCGGCCGAGGGCGATCACGGCACCTGGCTCCACGCCGCGGAGAGCATGCTCGGCGAGCTGCCAGTACCGGAAACCGTTCCGGCGCGCCTGGCGGCCGCGCAGGTCCGGTTCGCCGTGGCCCGCCGCACCGGGGACCTCGAGGCGCTGGCGGCCGCGGCGGCCGAGACCGGCGCCATGCTGGAGTCGGCGCCGGCCGGGGTGCGGGCACGGTGTCCCTGGGGCGACGCCCAGGCGTTGGCGGCCCGCGGCACCGTGGAACTGTGGTCGGGGCACCTGGGCGAGGCGGCCGCCACGTTCGAGGCGGCCGTCGCCGCGCTCCCGGCTTCGGACGGCACCCAGGAGCGCGCCTCCTGCCTGGGGTATCTCGCGCTTGCCGACGTCCTGCGGGGGCGGCTGAACCGTGCCGCTGGCACCGCCGCGCAGGCGTGCGCGATGCCCGCGGGCGACGGTGAGCGTCTCTCCGCGCCCATCAGCCCCGCCGCTCACGTCGCCCTGGCCGCCGTCCATGTCGAGCGGAACGAGCTGCGCCAGGCGCACGGCGAGCTGAAACGGGCGGAAGCCGCACTGCGGCTGTACCCGGACAGGATGATCGGGACGGTTGCCTGCGTCGTCGCGGCGCGCAAGGCCCTGGGCGAACGCCACCCCGACGGCGCCATGGAGATCGTGCGCAGGGCCCGGCAGTGCGGGCCGCTCCCCCACTGGCTCGAGCGGCGGCTCGACATCCTCGAGTCACGTGCGTGCGCCGCGGCCGGTGACGCCACTTCCGCGCTCGACGCGGTGGGACGGGCCGACCCGGCCTCGCTCGAGGTTGCGGTCACGCAGGCCCATGCCTGGCTGGCCGGCGAAGACCCGAAGGCGGCAAAGCGGTCGCTCGCTGGCCACCGGGACCGCGCCGAGGCGGTGCCCGATCAGGTCCGGCTCGAGGCATGGCTGGCCGCGGCCCGGATCAGCTACGGCAACGGCGACCGCGCCGACGGCCGCCGGTCACTGCAGCGGGCGCTTCGCCTGGGGGAGCCTGAGCGGCTCCGGCTGCCGTTCGTCCTGGAACGGACGTGGCTCCGGCGTGTGCTGCGGGCCGATCCCGACCTGGCTGACGTCTACCGGGACCTGCTGGAGCCCGACCTGGTGAGCTCCGCCAGGGAACCGGCCCACGGGCCCGGCACGAGCCCGGATGTGCCGGTCATGCTCGAACCGCTCAGCAGCCGTGAGCTTGAGGTGCTCCGCCACGCGGCCGAGATGCTCGACACCACCGAGATCGCCGCCATGCTGTTCATCTCGGTCAACACCGTCAAAAGCCACCTCAAGAGCATCTACCGCAAGCTGGCGGTGACCCACCGCGGCGAGGCCGTCCGCCGCGCACGGCAGCTGCGGATCCTGGGGCCCGGCCGCTAACGCCCCGTGACCCGGTCCGCTAACTCGCGATGCGCGGCTCGAGTTCATGGAGGCTGACGATGTGCAGGGCTAGGTCGTGGAAGCGGTCAAGCAGCCCATAGAGCTCGGACTCGTCGCGCACCGAGGCCACGACGGACGTCTGGTCTCCACCCGACTCGATGGCGAGCCCTTCGACAAGGCTCGCCAGCAGATCCCTGCAATCGTCCCGGACGACGATCCGGTAGCGATGGACGGTGCTGGGCGTGCTCATCGTGCAGCCTCCAGGTCCGCGCTCGCCCATAGGGCGGCGCCCTGCTCCTCTTACCGGAGTCTGGCGTCTTATTTATGCCAGGCCACAGGGTGAACCGTCATCACCCGCCACGGGTTGCCCCGGGGTGAACCTGAGGCGGCTGCCGGCAGGTCAGCAGATGCCGGCCCGGCGGCCCTGCTCGACGGCCTGGCCCCGGCTGCTCACGCCGAGCTTGCGGTAGATCACGCGGGTGTGGGTCTTGATCGTATTCGGCGAAAGGTGCAGCTCCTGTGCGATCTCGCGGAGGGCGAGCGTCCCCCGCAGCAGCCGGAGCACCGTGGCTTCGCGCTCGGTCAGCGGCTCCAGCAGCGCCGCGCGGGACAGCCCCGCGAGTCCCTGCCGGAGTCTGCTCACCCGGGCGAGCTGGACGTCCGCGCCGTCCGGCAGCGAGGCCAGCAGCTCCTGTGCCTCCGCCAGCAGATCCGCGGCGCCGGGGTCACCGAGCTCGAGCAGGACCTCCGCCAGCAGCAGCAGGGTCTCGAGGGTGGGCCACGGGCTGCTTCCGGGCACCCGGCGGCGGAGCCGGAGCGCGTGCTCGAGTTCGGCCCTGGCCTCATGAAGCTTCCCCTGCGCGGCAAGGAGCCCGCCAGCGGCCATGTGAGCGACAGCTACCTGCGGTGTCCCGCCGAGGTCGTCACGCCCCGCAAGCTCGCCCGCCGCATGCACGAGTTCCTCGGCCCATAGCAGCCTTCCCTGGCCGGCCGCCACCAGGCCGAGGCCCGACAGGGCCATCATCCTTATCAGCAGGAGCGGTGATTCGCAGACGACCGCCTCCTCCAGAGCCGCCGCTGCGGCAGGCTCGCCGCACAGGTAGAGGCTGAAGCCGAGCCCGACCCGGGCCAGGGCATACCACGGCGATGCCGGGTCCTTCTCCAGCTCGGTGGCCAGGCGGGCCGACTGCCGCATCACGCTAAGGCCCTCGAATCCGTGCACGCCGCGCAACAGGGCCGCCGAGGATCTCAGGGACTGCATCCCGTCGGGCAGCGGCCCCGGGTGGTCGGCCGCCTCGATGACCGGGAGCCAGCGCGCCACCGACGGCCGGTCGCCGGTCAGCGCCGCCACCCACGCCGCGCAGTGTGCCGCCACCGGATGACCGGCGACCACGTCCTCGCCCAGGGCCTGCAGCCATGTCCGGATCGTTTCTGCCCGGCCGGCGCCGGCGTAGGCGACCCACAGGCCCGCGATCAGGTCCACGGCGCCTTCGGCGTCGCCTCCGGCGAGCGCGTGGCTGATCGCCTCCTGTGAAGATCCCTCCTGCCGGTGCCAGGCACTGGCCCGCCGGTGCAGAGGGAGAATGATGCCCGGCTCGGCGCGGGCGAGCTGGCTGCGCAACAGCTGCGCGAACAGGCGGTGATAGCGGTACCAGCCCCGGTCCTCGCCGACGGGCACGACGAAAAGATTCTCCCTTTCGAGCGTCCCGATGATCTCCGCGGCGTCGGCGGAGTCCAGGACGGCATCGCAGAGCGGCGCGCTGAACTCGCCGAGAATGGAGGTCCGGGCGAGGAAATGGCGGATATGCGCCGGCTGGCGGCCAAGCACCTCCTCGACCAGCAGGTCAGCGACGTACCGGCTGTTGCCGCTGAACTGGCGGACGAAGTTGCCGGGAGACGGGTGGCCGCGCAGGGACAGCGCGGCGAGATAGACCCCGGCGGGCCAGCCCTCGGTCCGCCTCACCAGGTCCGCGAGATCGTGATCAGCGAGCCGGATCCCGGCGGTGCGGCTGATGAGCGCCGCCGCCTCGGCAGAGGTGAACCGCAGCTCGCTCATCCGGAGCTCGACCATGTCCCCGGTTGACCGCAGCCGCGCCAGGGGCAAGGGTGGATCGGCTCGCGTGGTCAGCACCAGCTGGACCGTCGGCGGCAGGTGGCAGAGCAGGTAGTCGACCTGGCCGTGGCAGCTGCGCTCCTTGACCCGGTGATAGTCGTCAAGGACCAGCACGACCGGTCCCGGCAGCGCGTTGAGCTCGCTCACCAGGATCGGCAGCATGGACCCGCCGACGTCCGCTGGCCATGACCGCAGGGCCTCCAGCATGGGCTGGACGCAGAGCTCCGGCCGGGCACGGTGCAGTGCGTGGACGACATGTGACCACAGGCTGACCGGATCATTGTCGTCAGAGTCGAGAGAGACCCACGCGAAGGGACGGTCCTCGGTGGCGCTGCCGCGCCACTGCGCTACCAGCGTGGTCTTGCCATAGCCCGCCGGGGCGTCGATGAGCACGAGCCTCGCACGGCCGCGCGCAAGCCACCGGGCGAGCACGGGCCGCTCCACCCATCCCTCGCGCGGCTCAGGCGCGTGAAGCTTCCTCTCGAGCGGGACGTCGAGAGCGGTGACGGCGTAGACAGAGGAGTGAACGGGCCCCGACCGTTGTTGAGGCGACCGTTCCCACCCGTCCGGTTCGTCCCGCTCTGCCACACTGCCCAGGCGCGCATCGTAGCAGTTGGGCTGCGAGCGGTACAGCGCGGGATTTCCACCCGCCGTGGGTGGGGCGGACCGCCGTCCGGGCTGGTGTGGTGGTGAGCTAGGCATGTCTACAAGGAAAGGGAAACG
>DAITAE010000574.1:0-3241 GCA_036824445.1 Streptosporangiaceae bacterium
GCGCCAGCGTGCTGACGGAGGTAGACCGGTTCCCGCCGCCGCGGCCGCCGGCCGAGCCTGGGTCGCTGCTCGCGCCCATACCGGGGACGGTGATCCGTGTCGCGGTGTCGCCGGGCGAGCGCATCGCCGCTGGTGCGCCGGTGCTGGTGATCGAGGCCATGAAGATGGAGCACACGGTCCGCGCCCCGCACGCTGGCGAGGTGACCGAGGTGAGCGTGCACGCCGGGCAGACGGTCGACGCCGGCACCCGGCTCGCGCGGGTCGAGCAGGAGCCGGCATGACCGACGTGGTGCGATACGAGAACGAGGGCCCGGCGGCCTGGCTGACGATCGACCGGCCGCAGGCCCGCAACGCACTGTCCGCCGACGTCCGTGAAGGGCTGGCCGCGGGCCTGCGCCGGTTCAACGCCGACGACGCGGCCCGGGTGCTGGTGCTCACCGGCGCGGGCGACAAGGCGTTCTGCGCAGGCGCCGACCTGAAGGAGATGGCGGCGGCCGGCCTCAAGGTCCCGCCGCCGGAGTTCCTGCCACAGATCGGCCGCACCGTCGCCGTGGCCAAGCCGGTCATCGCGGCGGTCAATGGCGCGGCCTACGCGGGCGGATTCCTGCTGGCCCAAAGCTGTGACTTGTGCGTCGCCGCCGACACCGCCACCTTCGCGATCACCGAGGCGAGGGTCGGCCGCGGTGCGCCATGGGCCGCGCCGCTGCCGTGGCTGATCCCGCCCCGGGTGGCGATGCAGCTGCTGCTCACCGGCGACCCGATCACGGCCCGGCGGGCTCACGAGATCGGCCTGGTCAACGAGGTGGTCCCGGCGCCCGACCTGCATGCCGCGGCCCAGGCGACGGCGGAGCGGATAGCCGCCAACGCGCCGCTGTCGGTCCTGGCGGCCAAGCGGACCGTGGCGCTGATCGCCGAGATGCCGCTCAGCCAGGCGTACCGGGCTGCGGACGAGATCTGGAAGCCGGTCTATGAGAGCGAGGACGCCCAGGAGGGGCCCGCCGCGTTCAGCGAGAAACGCCGGCCTGTGTGGAAGGGCCGCTGATGGCGGTAGACATGACGGCCCTGATCGGCGACCTGGCCGCGGAGACCCGCGATCTTGACGCGCTGCTGGCGCCGCTGGCCGGTCCCGACTGGGACCTGCCCACGCCGGCGGAGGGCTGGGCCATCCGCGACCAGGTCAGCCACCTGGCGTACTTCGACGAGGCGGCGACGCTCGCGGCCACCGACCCGGGCAGGTTCCGGCTGGAGGCGGAGCAGGCCATCACGGTGGGCGCGGACTTCACCGAGGTCATCGCGCGCGACCACCGTCACCTGCCACCGGCCGCGCTGCGGGCTTGGCTGAACCGGGCCCGCGCCGCGTACCTGCGGGTCTTCGCCGGGCTCGCCCCCTCGGCCCGGCTGCCCTGGTATGGCCCGCCGATGAGCGCCGCCTCGTCGGTCACCGCCCGGCTGATGGAGACATGGGCGCATGGGCAGGACGTCGCCGACGCGCTCGGCCGGCGGCGCGAGCCAACGGCGCGGCTGCGCCACGTCGCCCACCTGGGCGTGGCCACCATGGCCTTCAGCTTCCAGCTGCGGGGCAAGCCAGTGCCGCAGGCCCCGGTCCGCGTCGTGCTGACCGCCCCCGGTGGGCGCGACGGGCCCGGCACCGCGCTCTGGACGTGGGGCCCCGGGGACGCGGCGAACCTGGTGGAGGGCGACGCGCTGGACTTCTGCCTGCTGGTCACCCAGCGACGGCACCGCTCCGACACGGCGTTGCGGGCCACGGGGCCCGTCGCCGACGCCTGGCTGGATCTGGCGCAGGCCTTCGCCGGCCCGCCCGGCCCCGGCCGGCCGCCGCGGGCGGGCGCCGGCCCCCGGGATGCCGGTGGCGTCGATGAGGACGGCGGCCCGTGACAGGGGCCGACTCCGCGCGCGCGACCGGCACCGCGCGGCCGGTCCGCATCGCGAACTGCTCGGGCTTCTACGGCGACTGGCTGCCCGCCGCCCGCGAGATGGTCGAGGGCGGGCCGATCGACGTGCTGACCGGGGACTACCTCGCCGAACTGACCATGCTGATCCTGGGGAAGGCGCGGCAGAAGGACCCGGCCGCTGGCTACGCGAAGACCTTCCTGGTCCAGCTGGAACAGATCCTGGGCACCTGCCTGGACCGGCAGATCAAGATCGTCGTCAACGCAGGCGGGCTCAACCCGGCCGGCCTTGCGGACGAGGTGGACAAGGTCGCCGCCCGGCTCGGCCTCCGGCCCGCCGTGGCCTTCGTCACCGGGGACGACCTGCTGGGGCGGATGGCGGACCTGCAGGCGGCCGGGCTCAGCCTGACCAACACGGACACCGGCCAGCGGCTGGCCGACGCCGGCGTCGAGCCGGTCACGGCCAACGCCTACCTCGGCGGGTGGCCGATCACCGAGGCGCTCGCGGCCGGGTCGGATGTGGTCATCTGCCCGCGGGTCACCGACGCCGCGCTCACCTCGGGGCCCGCCGCCTGGTGGCACGGCTGGCGGCGGACCGACTGGGACGCCCTGGCGGGGGCGGTCGTCGCCGGCCACGTCATCGAGTGCGGCCCGCAGGCCTGCGGCGGGAACTACCCGTTCCTGGACGAGATCACCGACCGCCGGTACCCGGGCTTCCCGATCGCCGAGGTGAGCGGCGACGGAAGCGCGGTCATCACCAAGCACGACGGGACGGGCGGGCTGGTCTCGGCGGGGACGGTCACCGCCCAGCTGCTGTACGAGATCGCCGGGCCGGACTACCTGGGCCCCGACGTGATCGCGCATTTCGACACGGTGCGGCTGACCGAGCAGGGCTGGCACCGGGTGCTCATCTCGGGCGCGCGGGGCAGCCCGCCGCCGCCCACCCTCAAGGTGGCCGTGAACTACCTGGGGGGCTACCGCAACACGATGACCCTGGTGCTGACCGGCATGGACATCGACCAGAAGGCGGCATGGGCCCGGCAGGAACTGTTCGGCCTTCTCGGCGGCGAGGACCGCTTCGCGGCCACCGATGTCCGGCTGCTGCGGTTCGACAAGCCCGACGCCCTCGCGAACGAGCAGGCCACCGCGCACCTGCGGATCACGGTCTTCGGCGACGACGCGGGCCGGGTGGGCCGGGAGTTCTCCGACGCCACCATGGCGCTCGCGCTCGGCGGGTACGCGGGGTTCCACACCACCACGCCGCCCACCTCCGCGACCGCCTACGGGGTTTACTGGCCGACGCTGGTCCCACCCGACGCGGTGGAGCAGGT
>DAITAE010000575.1:0-3240 GCA_036824445.1 Streptosporangiaceae bacterium
GGCCAGTGCGGCAATCCCGCGTGCCCACACGGCCGCCAGCAGCACCAGCCCGGCGATGCCCAGCCCGGCGGCCAGGATCCGCCGCTCCCCCCAGCGGTCCGCGGCGGCGCCCCAGGCGACCAGGGTCAGCAAGAGTCCCGCCGTCAGGCAGGCGACGATCACGCTGGCCTGGGCGAGCGACAGGCCGCTCGCCCGCAGGGCCGGTATCAGGTAGGCCAGGCCGTACTGAAAGGCGCAGCCGGCGGTCACAGCGACGGTGCCGGCCGCCAGGACCAGCCAGCCCTGCGTGCCGCGCCCGCCCGTGTGGCCGCCGTCAGCGTATCCGCTCACATCCTGATCGTATCTGTCCGCATAATGAGACAGCGGGCAACTTTGCCACCCGCACGGCTCCTCGCCGCATGACAGAACCATTCCAAATCAGGGCAATTCCGGCGCGGGTCCCTCCGGCGACCGTGAGGCGCGTCGTGATCATGGCATTGCTATTGCTAGAACGAGACCAAACCCATGATCACGAAGCCGAGACCGCCCACACGGAGCGCAGCGGGCAGACTCCCGGGTACTGGGTACCTTGAACGCATGGCACGTCCCAGACTCACCGAGTCAGCCCGCGTCTCCATCGCGCTCAAGGTCTCGCAGGTTGACGCCGCGCGGATCGACGAGGTGCTGACGCGGCCCGAGTTCGCCGGGTGGACCCGTGCGGAGTGGTGCCGGGAGATCATCCGGACGGCGCTGCGGTACTACGTGGGAGACGCCCCCGCGCCCGATCCTGGCCAGGCCCGAGTCCCCGCGCGGCCTGCCGTCGCCCAGAGCGTGCCACCCGAGCCCGCGCCTGCTGGTGCACCCCCGGGCCCCGCAGAGAGCCCGCCCAGCCGCGCGGGCGAACCCGGTGCCGGCGGAGCTGGCGCAGCCACGCCAATGCCGCCGGCGGTCGGCGAGGTGAGGCCCCCAGCTGCCGACGAGGCCGTACCGCCAGCCACCGGCGAGGCCGTACCGCCAGCCACCGGTGAGGCGAGGCCGTCAGCCGCCGGTGAGCCCCGTCCTGGCAGCTGGGAAGCACCGGCGCGGCCGGCTGAGACCGAGTGCACGCACCCGGCCGAGGCACGGGACTGGCAGACCGGCACCTGCGCCGCATGCGGGGCGATCCTCTGGGACTGAGCGAGGGCCCTGGGGCGGAGCGAGCGTCATCCGCCACCATGCTGCGCCCGGGTTCGCCATGCCTGGCGCCGTCCGGACCAGGGGCGGGAACTTACAGCAGGGACAGGAACCTACCGGATGGCCTCAGGTGCGGTCACCGGCCGTGGCACCGGTCGCGCCCGTGCCCGGCTCCGCCGGGCCGGTGGCTGGTCCCGCCGGGCCGGCGCCGACCTTGGTGCTCCCACCCGGCGCCGCCTGCGCCGAACCGGTGCCGCCGGCGGTCGGCCCCTGCCCGTCCGGCCTGGCCGGCGCCGGCCTGCGCCGTTGCGAGCGCCAGAACCACACGATGCCGACGATGGTGAGGATAGTCGCGACGTACGTGTTGAGCCGCAGGCCGAGGAAGTGCTCGGACGGGTCGACCCGCAGTGCCTCCTCGAAGATCCGGAACGCCGAGTACCCGGTGACGTACAGCGCGAACAGGCCGGGCGGCTTGATCGAGCGATGGTGGCCCAGCCACACCAGGAAGGCCGCGAGCGCGAGGTTGAAGATCAGCTCGTAAAGGAACGTCGGGTGGAACGTGCTGAAGCCGGTGTACCCGGCCGGCCGGTAGGCGACCGGGATCTCCAGCCCCCAGGGCAGCGTGGTGGGACCGCCGAACAGTTCCTTGTTGAAGTAGTTGCCGATCCGGCCGACCGCCTGCGCCACCAGCAGAGCCGGGGCGACGGCGTCCATGAACAAGGTCACGCTGGCGCCGTGCCTGCGCACGCGCCACGCCCCGACCACGGTGGCCAGCGCGATGCCCCCCCAGATACCCAGGCCACCGTCCCAGACGGCGAACACTCCGTACCAGTGGTGCGGGATGTACTGCGGCGTGGTCAGGTCGAAATAGATGCGGCCACCGACGATCCCCGCCGGGACCGCCCAGAGCGCGACGTCGCCGACCAGCCCGGGGTCGCCGCCAACCGCCTTCCACCGCCGCTGCGTGATCAGGATCGCCAGCGTGATCCCGACCACGTACATCAGCCCGTAGACGTGGATGAACGCCGGCCCGATGTGAAAGCCGCTCGTGGGCGGGCTGGGGATGTACAGGGGCATGAACCGAGCGTAGCCCGGCCAGCTGGATGAAGCTGCCCGGGCCCGCAGGTTGTCCGGCGGCCACGCCATGTAACGCCATGCCAGCCGTACAACGCCGCAGGCGCCGGGCCGAACGCCGCGGTAGCGGTGTCCCGGCGCCGAGGACCCGCCTCCCGCACTGCTGCCTGGCGCGCCTCCGGCACGACCAAGCGCAGCGCCGGCGAGGGAGGCCATGACCTGAGCTCCGTGGAATCATGGGCCGGTGGAGGATTACGCCGAACTCAACCGCGCGAGCTGGGACGAGCGGGCCGGGCCGCACGCGGGCTCGCCCGACTACGCGGTACAACGATTCGCGAGCGACCCCGCCTTCCTCAGCGAGGTGGTGCGGTTCGACCGGCCGCTGCTCGGCGCCATCAGCGGCCTGCGCGGTGTCCACCTGCAATGCCATATCGGCACCGACACCGTCTCGCTGGCCCGTCTCGGCGCCGACATGACCGGGCTGGACTTCTCCCCCGCCTCGCTGGCGCAGGCGCGCAAGATCGCCGGCCTGGCCGGTGCCGACGTCCGGTTCGTCGAGGCCGAGGTGTACAGCGCGGTCACCGTCCTGGGCCGGGAGTCCTTCGACCTGGTCTACACCGGGATCGGCGCGCTGTGCTGGCTGCCCGACATCGCCCGCTGGGCGGGCGTCGTGGCAGGCCTGCTGCGGGTGGGCGGGCGGCTGTTCATCCGCGAGGGCCACCCCGCGCTGTGGGCGGTCGAGGACGGCAGGGACGACAACCTGCTCGTGCTGGAGTATCCCTACTTCGAGCGGGAGGAGCCCATGGTCTTCGACGAGGGCGGCACTTACGTCGAGACCGACGCCGTCTTCACCCACAACCGGACCCACGAGTGGAACCACGGCCTCGGCGAGATCGTCACGGCCCTGCTGGACAACGGGATGGAGCTGACCGGGCTGGCCGAGCACGACAGCGTCCCCTGGGAGGCGCTGCCTGGGCAGATGGAGCAGCTTGCGGGCGGCGAATGGCGGGTGGC
>DAITAE010000576.1:0-3238 GCA_036824445.1 Streptosporangiaceae bacterium
GAGCCGAGCCGGACCCGGGAGGCGATCGCCCGTGCCATCGCCGCGGCACCACAGGTCCGCGGCGCCCACGGCAACATCCCGCTCTGACCGCGGCCCGGGCACTGCCACCGATGACACGCCTGCTGGTGGTCGAGCATGATCCCGACGCGCCGGCCGGCGTGCTGGACGGGTGGGCCGCGGCCAGCGATCTCGCGGTCACGACGGTGCGGCTGCATGCCGGGGACCCGCTGCCAGCGGCTGACGCCTGCGGCGCAGCGGTGGTGCTCGGGTCCGAGCAGACCGCCTACGACGACGCCGTGCCCTGGCTGGCGGCCGAGCTGGCGCATGTCGCCCGCCTGCTGACCACGGGGGTGCCGGTGCTCGGCATCTGTTTCGGCGCGCAGGTGCTCGCGAGGGTGCTCGGCGCCCGCCTGTACCGGCTGCCCGAGCCGGAGATCGGCTGGGTGCGGGTCACGAGCAAGCACCCGGGCCTGGCGGAAGTGCCGTGGCCGTCGTGGCACCGGGACGCCTTCGACCTGCCGCCAGGTGCCACCGAGCTGGCGGCCAACGAGGTCTGCCTGCAGGCATTCATGATCGGCCCGCACGCCGGGGTCCAGTTCCACCCGGAGGCGACGGAGGCGATCGTGGCGTCGTGGCTGGCGAACGCGGACCCGCCGCCGGGCCGCGAGGTGACCGATCCCTTCTTCGCCGGCGCGGGGCCCGCCTGGGAGCAGAGTTCAGCCAGCGCGCAGGCCTTCTTCGCGGCGTGGCTCGGCGGCGGCCTGGCCCGCTAGCGGCGGCGGCCGTCAGCTTCCGGCCTGGGCCACGGGGAGCCGGGCCCACGCCCCGATGACCGTGTCCCAGAAACGGGCCGCGTCCACCGACGTGGCGACGAGTGCGTTGCGGGCCTCCGGGGGCGCCCCGAAATCGGTGACGGTCATGCCGCTCGTCCACCGGCCCGCCGTCTCCACCTCGACCCGGGCGGGCCAGCAGCCGAACAGGCCGGGCTCGGCGACCAGCGCCAGCGCACAGACGTCGTGCACGGCCGGGCCTTCGCCGGCTGGGCCAGCCGGGCCCGGGGAACCACCCGGCCCGCCGCCAGCAGGGCCGGCGCGTGCCGCGGTGGCGCCGTCCGCGCGGTAGCCGCGCAGGCTGGGCAGGAGCAGGTCGCTGCCGAGCCGCCCCAGCCCGGCCAGCCGCTCCCGGACCACCGGGCTCACCCGGGCCTGGAGGGTGGCATCGAGTCCGACCATGGTCACCCGCCACCCGGCGCCGAACACGATCGCGGCCGCCTCGGGATCGGCGGCGATGTTGAACTCGGCGGCCGCGGTGACGTTCCCGCGGCCCGCCGACCCACCCATGATCACGAACTCGGCGACCTGGCTGGCCAGCGACGGCTGGCGCCGTACGGCGAGCGCGATGTTGGTCAACGGGCCGGTCGCGACCAGGGTGATCTCACCCGGCGACGCGCCGATGGCGTCAAGGATCAGGTCGGTCGCGCCCACATCGAGCGGCCGGGCCCGCGGTGGCGGCAGCCGGGCGTGGCCCAGACCGGACTCACCGTGCACGCGGAAGGCGTCCAGGGCGGGCCGCAGCAACGGCACCGGGCTGCCAGCGGCCACTGGCACGCCCGGGAAGCCGGCGAACTCCAGCACGCTCAGCGCGTTGGCCGTGGTCTGCGGCAGGCCGACGTTCCCGGCCACCGTGGTGACCCCGCGCAGATCCAGGCCTGGGTGGCCGCACGCGAAGGCGATGGCACACGCGTCGTCGATGCCGGGGTCGCAATCCAGAATGACCTTCCGCGGAGATACCCGTGCTGGCTGCGGAGAGCTCACCCGGGCAGGTTACCCAGGTTCAGCCGGTGGCGTGCAGCCAGCGAACCGGGGCACCGTCCCCGGCGCACCGGAACGGCTCGAGCTCGTCATCCCAGGGCTGGCCGAGCAGCCGGGCGATCTCGTCCTCCAGGCTGCCCGCGCGGTCCGGGGCCCGGGGGCCGCCCACCAGTTCCGGGGTGACGGCCGCCAACGTCAGCGCGGCGCGCAGCCGGCTCTCCGGGATGAGGATGTCGCCGTTGGCCATCGTGACCGCCGAGAAGACGCCCAGATCCGGGGTGTAGCTGTAACGGACGGCGTCACAGCCGGGGCTGGCCTCCTCGGTGACCTCGAACCGGAGCTGGCTCCAGCCGGCCAAGGCCGACGTGATAGCCGCGGACGTGCCCGGGCTTGCCTGCCAGTCGAGCTCGGCACGGACCATGCCCGGCGCCGCGGCCTGGGCCACCCAAGGCAGGTTCACGGGCACACCAAGGGCCCCCGCCACTGCCCACTCGATATGCGGACACAGCGCCGGGGGCGCCGAATGGACTTGCAGCACGCCACGAACAAACACAAGACCCTCCCTGCGAGCGACGAGGTGCGTCTTCCCCAACGACCTCGGCTCGCAGGCGAACACTGGGCTCGCGTCCTGCGTGGCAGGTACCGCTCGTCCTTCAGTTCGTATTCTGCCCTATGAGCCATGGCCGGCACCAGTACTTGCCGCGTGTCGTTATGCCGCGGTGTACGCATGCCGTGGTGCCGTGATGTAGTTGACGGGTGGTCCCTGGCCCTTCCCGCCCAGCCACCACGGCTGCGCCCGCCCATCTCGCCGGGCGCGACGTCGCAGGGCTGCTGTTCGTCGCGGACATGTACGGCGCGCAGCTCGACCAGGTAGCCGCCGTGCTCGGCGTCGGCGAATCCCGGGCGCGCGCCATCACCGGGTCGTGGCGGCGGGCCGGGTACGCTCAGTCCGCCCGGTTAGGGCCGGGCGGCCCGTGGATCTGGCTGACCCGGGCCGGGCTGGCCGCGTGCGGCCTGCGCTTTCCCGCCACCACCCCGGCCCTGTCCCGGCTGGCGCACCTGCGCGCGGTGGCGGCGGTGCGGCTGGCCCTGGAAGCCGCCCCCGGCTACCGCGCCGCCGGCGCGTTCTGGCGCAGCGAGCGCAGGCTGCGGGCACGGATGGGCGGCAGGGTCGGCTTACGCGAGCACATCCCCGACGGGGAGGTGCACTGGCCGGACGCGGCGCCGGCCGCATGGGCGGGGGAATCCTGGGCGGTCGAGGCCGAGCTCACCCGCAAGACGGTCACCAGGACGGCCGCCATCATGCGGGAGATCCTCACCCGGACCGGGGACTACGGCTGCCCGGCCGCGCAGGTCCGGGTGCCCACCTATCCGCCGCGCCATGCGCGGGTCCTCTACCTCTGCTCCCCCGCCGCCCAGCCGGTTGT
>DAITAE010000577.1:0-3222 GCA_036824445.1 Streptosporangiaceae bacterium
CGCCCGCGCGGAGCCGGGGACCCCTGGGCGTCAGCTCGGTTCCTCCGCGAAGACCTCCTGGCACAGTTCGAGGCACTCCACGCAGATCCGCGCGTCGCCGGCGGCCGCGAGCCCGGCAACCTGGTAGAACGGCTTGCCGCAGAAGCCGCACCGCTGCCCGACGGCATGGGAATCCAGCTTGACCATGGCGGCGGTCGCCGTGGTCGTCGCGGTCGTGGCCTGGCCGGCCGTGGTGAGCAGCGACGCCGCGAGCACGGCACACGCGTCGCAGATGTGGGCATCCCGGCCGGCCAGGATCTTCTGGTGTGGACCGGGCACCTGGCCGCAGAACGAGCACGCCGGTACCCGGTCGGATCTGGTGCCCCCGGCGCCGTCCAGCTCCCCGTCCCGGCCGCCGGGAGTGCCCGGCACGCCGGCTGGGGTGCTCGATACGCCGTCCTGGCCGGGCGCGATGGCCGTCCATCCGGACGTGCTGCGTGGCCGGGTGACCTCCTCGCCGCCGGCCATCCGGCGGATGGTGTCGGCGGCATCCCAGACATCGGTGAAGCGGCTGGTGATCGGCGCCGGGCCCAGCCGCAGCCGGTCCGGCGTCCGGTAATCGCCGATCACCCCGACCTCCATCAGCGCATCACAGAGCCGGCCGGCTTCCGGGTGATGCAAGCAGACGTGCGAGCCCCGGCTCCCGGCGTCACGCGGCGAGGCGATGCTGAAGCCCAGCGGGGCGAGCCAGGCGTCCGACAGGCCGATCAGGTAGTCGGTGAGCCGCATTCCCTTGTCCCGCAGCGCTTCGATGCCGGCCTCGGCCAGCAGGCTGACGCCCTCGGCGACGGCGGCGGTCGCGACGATGTCGGGGGTGCCGGTCATGAACCGGCCGATGCCGGGGACCGGGTCGTAGGCCGGCCCCATCGTGAACTGGTCCCGCTGGCCGAACCAGCCCTGCACCGGCTGGTGGAGTTGCCCCTGCAGGTCGTTGCGCACGTAAAGGAACGCAGGCGCGCCCGGGCCGGCGTTGAGGTATTTATAGGTGCACCCGACCGCCAGGTCGGCGCCGCAGCCGTCGAGTTCCACCGGCACGGCGCCGGCGGAATGGCACAGATCCCAGAGCACGAGCGCGCCGCGGTCGTGGGCGATGCGGGTGATCTGCGCCATGTCGGCGATGGCGCCGCTGCGGTAGGCCACGTGCGACAGACAGACCAGCGCGGTGTCCGCGTCAACGGCGGCGCCGACGGTCTCCACGCTCACTCCGTTGTCGATGTCGGTGTGGATCATGCGCAGGTCCGCGCCTCGCTCGGCAGCGATGCCGGCCAGCACGTACCGGTCGGTGGGGAAGTTGTCGTCGTCGGTCACGATCACGCCGCGGCCGGGACGGGCACCGAGGGCCGCCTGGGCCAGTTTGTAAAGGTTGACCGTGGTGTTGTCGCACACTGTCAGCTGGCCGGGCGCGGCGCCGAGCAGGTGGTGGCCGAGCAGGTCGCCCACCCGGCGCGGCAGGTCGACCCAGTGATCCCAGGACCGGATCAGCCCGCGGCCCCAGCCGCCGCGGACCACCTTGCCGATCCGTTCGGCGGTGGCGACCGGCAGCATGCCCAGCGAGTTCCCGTCCAGGTAGATCAGTGACGGGTCATCACGCACGAAGCGGTCGCGAAAGCGGGCCAGCGGATCGGCGGCGTCGCATTCCTGCGCGAAGGACCGATCGAGCAGGGAGTTCGCCACGGCCCAACAGTAGCTCCCGTTCCCGGTCCCGCCGCCGTGCGGAAGGCCTGGCGCCGCGACGGCACGCGTCTTCCGCGGCGCGCGTCTTCCACGGCGCGTCCGTCGGCCCGCGCGGAGGGCCGCCTCTCGTTCCAGCCTCTTGTCGGACCCCACGCCTAGGCTGGGGTCGTGCCCCGGGAGGATGCCGGAACCGGCCGGCCGGACGAGCGGTACGAGGACCTGGTCGACGAGCTAGTCGGCGTGGCCGGTGTGACGCCGCCGCGGGGCGGCGGCGGCTTCGGCCGGAGCGCCCTCCGCTTCCAGGGCAGGATCTTCGCGATGCTGGTCCGCGGCAGGCTGGTGGTGAAGCTTCCCGCCGGGCGGGTCGACGCGCTCGTCGAGGCGGGCGATGGCATCCGTTTCGACGCGAACAAGGGCACGCCGATGAGGGAGTGGCTCAGTCTCGACCCGGACTCCGGCCAGGACTGGCTGGGGCTCGCCCGCGAGGCGCTGGATTTCTCCCGGTCTCGGTGATCCGCCCGGCCGCCCGGCGGGTATGTTCCGGGCGCCGTGCCCGCGACCCGGTGGTCTGGGCGTCACGGTGACAGGGAGTGGCCGGCGGTGAGGCCACGCAGCTTGTCCGGGTTGGCGACAACGTAAATCGCGGTGATCCGCCCGCCGGCGACGACGGTGACCACCGCCACGATTGGCTCTCCGCCCGCCGTGACCAGCATCCCCGGGCCGCCGTTGATCTCCGCCGCCTCGATCGTCAGGCCCGATGTGCCGATCTCAATGTAGCGCCGGCCGGCGGCGGCCGTCAGGCCGCGGGCCACCTTGGCGGCCCCCGTGATCGGCCGCAACGCGGCCTTGACCTTCCCCCCGCCATCAGTGATCAGGGTCACGTCGGGCGCGAGGACCGTCATCAGCTCGTCCAGGTCGCCGCCCATGGCGGCCGCGAGGAACCGCCGGGTGACCTCGCGCTGCTGGGCGGCGTCCACGTCGAATCGTGGCCGCCGCGCCTGGACGTGTTCGCGCGCCCGGTGCATGAGCTGCCGGGTCGATGCATCGGTGCGGCCGATGGTGCCGGCGATCTCGGCATGGCTGAACCCGAACACCTCATGCAGAACGAAGACGGCGCGCTCCTCCGGTGTCAGCGACTCGAGCACCACCAGCATGGCCAGCGACACCGATTCGGCCAGTTCCGCGCGGTCCGCGGTGTCCGGGGCGGTGGTGGTCAGCAGCGGCTCGGGCAGCCACGGGCCGACATAGGCCTCCCGGCGGGCGCGGACCGACCGCAGCCTGTTCAGGGCGATGCGGGTCACGATCCTGGCCAGGTACGCCCGCGGTGCGGCGACGCCCGACCGCGGCGCCGCGGACCAGCGCAGCCAGGCGTCCTGGACGACGTCCTCGGCGTCGGCGACCGCGCCGAGCATCCGGTAGGCCACGGCGAACAGTAGCTCGCGGTTGGCCTCGAACACCTCCTCGTCGGTCACCGCGGCCCCGGACGGCTTCACGGCGGCCGCCGATCGG